>JAGLCE010000021.1 GCA_023146365.1 Endozoicomonadaceae bacterium | reverse complement strand
TGATAAGGCTGATAAGGCTGATAAGAGCTGAACCTGTAATCTCATAACGATAGTAACCCACTAGATTGCCACAATAACCGACACAGGGAATGGATTTGAGACCCAACACCTACCTTCTACAAATTAAACGACTCTCGTGTACTATGTAAACTACCAAAGAATCGATTCGACTCCTTGAACGTAGAAGCTCGTTTTGATAAATTCGATGCTGTCATTATACTCAGCCAAGAATATCCAGACGGGATGGATTTAGCGTTGGCAGAAATTGCTAAATAAAAGAAAAACCCCTGCTTAATGGTGATTAACAACGCTGATAGAATTGTTTCTGACCATAGGTACAATAATAAGTCGTCTATAAAAACTGACGAGATGATAATCAATGAAAGATTTAATCAAGTGTCAAAAATATTAAAGCAGCGTAATAGAGTAGCTAGCAACGGTAAGCCTCTTTTGATTGACCGTAATATTGAAAAATATGATAGCAAAGAACTTAATCGATTAATAATGAATAAATCATTTTATACAGTTGATGATACAGTTGATGATGCTATGTAATTAATATCCTAGTTCAAGGATGGGTGTTATGCTTGTACAGTTATAGATTTCAAGAACAAAAGAAAAAGTGATTATAAAAGAGATGGAAATATGGGAAAATATATATAAACATCCTGAGAAAAATGTCAGTAACTATCCAAAACATTGGAAATGTTTAAAGCAAAACAGTCGTCAACAGAGTAAAAAAATAAGGGCATTCGCGTAATCGTCGTTTAGGTTGTGTGGATGCCTTTTGATGTATGTGGATGTTCTCCGACACATGGTATCAATTGCTGGTCACGTCAACATAAAGGGTTAACGATTGGCCCGGTTTTATATATTTTCCTGGCAGTGTATTCCATTGGCGTATTTGATTGATTTTGACGTTGAAGCGATGGGCAATCAGTGAAAGGTTATCGCCATTACGTACTTGATAGTGGATCTTGCGAATGATACCAGAACTCATTGTGTCCGGTTCCGTCCAGATCACCAGATGCTGACCAGCACGAAGCGTATCGGTCGGTGCCATGCTGTTCCATTTGGCAAGAGAGCGAATTTTGACATTATGCCGTTTTGCAATCAGCCAAAAGCTATCGCCTGATTTGACGTGGTATTGAATCTTTTGATGTCCGTTGATCGATCGGTTCTGCTTCGCAAGCTTACGTTGTTCCGCACTGAGTGCATACGTTTCGTTGTCAGCAGACGGCACCGGTATCAGCAGTGCTTTGCCAGTAACAATGATGTTGCTCTGTAGATTATTGACTTCCCTTATCAAATTCACGGATGTCTGGAAACGATTGGAAATGGTCTGTAGGTTATCACCGGAGCGAATGGTGTAGTGCTGCCATTGCAGGCGGCGATCCGCTGGCAGACTGTTCAACACCTGACGGAAATGATCGACCTTGTCGATGGGGATGAGTAGGCGATGCGGGCCATCAGGATCTGTGGCCCAGCGATTAAAGGCCGGGTTAAGGCGATACAGTTCATTAATATCAACCTCTGCGAGTGTAGCAGCTCGTGCTAGGTCGATTTGCTGATAAGTATCGACAATCGCAAAATAGGGTTCGTTGGAAACGTTGTTCAGTGTGATGTTATAGATCTCTGAATCCCTGATGATTTTTGAGATGGCAATGAGTTTGGGAACGTATGCAGCGGTCTCTCGTGGAAGATTGAGCGACCAGAAGTCGGTGGGTTTACCACTCTTTTTGTTGCGACGAATAGCAGAGGCTACGGTGCCTCGGCCAGCATTATAGGCGGCCAACGCTAGTTCCCAGTCGTTGAAGCTTTTGTGGAGTTCTTGAAGGTAATTCAGTGCGGCATCAGTGGACGCGATAATGTCGCGGCGTCCGTCATACCACCAGTTCTGTTTCAGTCCATAATGGCGACCGGTAGACGGAATAAACTGCCATAGTCCTGCCGCACGCCCATGGGAGTAGGCAAAGGGATCAAAAGCACTTTCAACAAAAGGCAATAGCGCGACTTCCATTGGCATATTTCGTTGATTAGCCTTGTCAACAATATGGTACAGGTAAGGCGATGCACGATGGATGACTCGGTCAAAGTAGTGTTGATGACGGCGGTAATAGTGCAGTTCAGCACGGATTCTCGGGTTATCTTGGTCAAGATTCATCGCCAAACCGGGGATGATGCGATCCCAGAGGTTGGTGATGGCCACCGGTTTTGATACTGTGACGTTTTTTTTGGTCGATTTGTCGGCAGCACTTTGTGTTGTGTCAAGACTCAACGTTGATGACGCTGTGTCGGGTGACTGATCCAATCGTGAATTTAGACAACTTGTCAGCAGGGTTAACGCTAGAACGGTCGCTACCATCGAACTTCTCTTACAGAGAGTTTGGAAGGGGGACATTTTACGATTGGCTTCTTGCATTGGATCCCGTGCTTTAGTGTTGTGCGTTACTGTTAGGATAAATGGTTATGTGTGCTATCTCAATTTATATCAATTTATCTCAGCTCATTAGAAATTGTCTTTCCAACGACGTATTGTCGCAAAAACATCCGTGCTGCTAGTCATCGTTTTGCCAGAATAGTGTTCTGCAGCTGTTTTTATGGCTGCTTGGTCTGTGCGAAGGAAAGGGTTGGTGGCTCGCTCTGTGGCTATATCCGAGGGTATCGATGGCTGATCGTTCTGTCTTAGGATTTTAATGTCGGCAAGCCGCTGTTCCAGTATGGAATTATCCGGTTCCACGGCCTGAGCAAAGAGAAGATTGGCCAGCGTATATTCATGCGCACAGTAAACGCATGTCTCATCGGGTAATGCTGAGAGTTTGGTCAGTGATGCTAACATTTGGGCTGGTGTCCCTTCAAACAGGCGTCCGCAGCCGCCAGCAAAGAGTGTATCACCACAAAACAGTATTGGCGCCTGCTGTTCAGGTTTGCAGAAATAAGCGATGTGGCCTGCAGTATGCCCTGGCGTTTCGATAATCCGAAATGTACAGCTGTGCAGCAATAGCGTATCGTTCTCATTGAGTCGGTGGGTCAGGCTGGGAATTGTCTCCTTGGCCGGACCGTAGACGGGCACATCATAATGCTCAAGTAATAGTTCTATACCACCGGTGTGATCGGCGTGATGATGAGTGATCAAAATGCCTGTCAGTTCTAGCTGGTTGTCTTGACAGGCTTTGAGTACGACCTCTCCATCACCTGGGTCAACGACATGGCACTGGCTATTTTCTGTGTCGATCAGTAGCCAAATATAGTTGTCATTGAAAGCCGGAAGGGCGGTAACGTTGATCATAGGCACATGTTGAGCTTCTCTAATAAGCTGGAATACGATAGCTTATAGGTTTTCCTATCTGCTTCCAAGAATAACGGATATTGAATGTTCGGATACCGTTTGTCGAAAAAAACCGACACATTTGCCGAGCAGCTGCCCTTAGTAAGGGAGTGGCTGACAACGGATAAAGGGCGTTATTTTCTGGCTTCGGAAGGGCGTATGCTGCAGACGGTACTGCCTCGTATCTTTGGTCATCATGCGGTGATGCTGGGAATTGGCTCAGACGAAACACTCTTGGAATACAGTCAATACAGTCAGGTAATGCATAGCACGACGCTGACGCCGTTAGTGGAAGCTCCCTCATCATCGGTTATTCAGATTAATGTCAATGAGTGGCCGGTTCAGCCAAGAAGTGTGGATCTGGTGCTGTTACATCATGCTCTAGAGTTTTCAGAGAATCCGCACCGAGTGCTGAGAGAGGCCTGCCGTACGATTATGCCGGGTGGCAAACTGGTGATGATCGGGTTTAATCCGTTGAGCCTTTGGGGGATTTGTCGATTGCTGGGGATGGGGGGGCGTGTTATGCGGCGAGCCCGTTACTTTCACCATCGAAGAATCGAGGATTGGCTAACACTGTTGAACTTCAGTCGTTGCCATCTGCATTACGGTGGTTATTTTTATCCGTTAAGTGCTTGTCTGAAACCGATGCATCAGTCATGGCTGCAGAATCACTCTATGTTTGGGGAGCTACTGGCAGGAAGTTTTTATATATTGGTGGCGATCAAGGATAGAGCGGGTATGACGTATCATCCTTCATCGTGGGAAGCTTCTAATGAACCGTTGCTAGGTACGTCCTATGCACGCAACAGTGCAACTCGAGATGCAACGTAATCCGAGATGCAAGATAACATGTGGAGAGTGAGTTAAGAATGTCAGACGCTTTAGAGCAACGATCAGATAATGTAATTGAAATCTTCACTGATGGTGCCTGTAGTGGTAACCCTGGACCTGGTGGTTGGGGTGTTTTACTACGAGATGGTGAAACAGAAAAAACGCTGTGTGGCGGCGAGTTGCAAACCACCAATAATCGTATGGAACTGATGGCAGCCATTGAAGGCTTGGCTTCTATCACATGTTCCAGCCAGATTAGGGTCACTACAGATTCCCAATATGTTCGCAAGGGAATTACCGAATGGCTTAAGGGGTGGAAGCAGAACCGATGGCTAACGTCGGCGAAAAAACCGGTTAAGAACGTCGATTTGTGGAAGAGACTGGATAGTGAGGCAGCGCGTCATCAGGTGGAGTGGTGCTGGGTCAAGGGTCACAGTGGTCACCGTGAAAATGATATTGCCGATGAATTGGCTCGTTGTGGCATACCCTCAGCAGGAGATTAATAATGTCAAGACTGGTCATTCTTGATACCGAAACCACCGGTTTGGAGTCGTCAAAAGGGCATCGGATTATTGAGATCGGTTGTGAGGAGATGGTCGATCGGAAACTGACCAATAACCGATTTTATTGTCAGATCAATCCAGATCGTGAAATAGATGACGGTGCGATGAAGGTGCATGGTATCACCAAAGAGTCCCTTGCCGATAAACCACGGTTTCACGAAATAGCTGATGATTTCTTGTCGTTTGTTAAAGGGGCAGAACTTGTCATTCATAATGCGCCCTTTGATGTCGGGTTTATTAATTATGAATTGAGCCTGTTGAAACCACCAAAAGGGGCTATTGAGACGTATTGCGAGCATATTACGGATACCCTTGTTTACTATCGCAAGAAACATCCTGGTAAGAAGAGCAATCTTCGTGCGCTTTGCAAGCAGTATGGAGTCGATATTGATTTGCTGAGTAAGCAACACGGAGTCAATAGTACTCTGCACGGTGCCTCGGTGGACGCAAGACTGCTGGCGGAGGTCTACCTCTGTATGACTGGCGGTCAGGCCAGTTTTTCTCTCGACAGCTCATTAGACGGTGATGGTGATAGCACGGTGATCCGGCGACTGCCAGAGAATCGTGAGCATTTACCCGTCATTATGGCAACTGATGAGGAGTGCCGGCATCATGAAGAAACATTGGCTGATATTGCCAAGAAGAGTGATGGACACTCTCTTTGACCAACCTTGCAGTAGCAGGTTGCTGCTGACTGTTTCTGAATGAACAAGGCGGCTAAATGAACAAGGCGGTACACGCTAACCCTGAAATCGTCAAAACAATGGTATAGGGTAGAGCCATCCACACCATGCGGCCATAGGTGAGGCCGATCATCGGTGCCAGTGCCGATGTCAGCAGGAACAGAAAGGCTGCTTGCCCGTTGGGTGTCGCAACACTGGGTAAATTGGTGCCGGCGTTGATAGCAATGGCCAGTTGTTCAAAAGCACCTCTGCTTAACAGTCCTCTATCGAACGCAGCTCGAGTCTCTTCAATGTAGAGAGTAGCAACGAAGACATTATCACTGATGGAGGAAAGGATTCCATTGACGGCAAACATCGTGCTGGCCTGTATCTCTTCAGGGAGACTGTGAACCCATGCGATTAGTGGACTGAATAGATGCTGTTCATGCAGCATTGCCACAATTCCGAAGAATACGACCAGAAGTGCGGTAAATGGCATGCTGTCACGAAAGGCAATCGCCAACTGCTCTTCCTTGTTGTTGCCATTGAGCGTAGTGGCCAAAATGATAACCATTAGGCCAATAAAACCGATTTCAGCCACATGCAGTGACAGTGCGATGATCAGAACAATGGCAGAAAACGCCTGAATGAGTAGGGTCATAGTGTCGATGTCGTAATTGCCAGTCAGCTCTTGCGGGGTGGCTTTGTTTAGGCGGGCTTTGACTGAAACTGGCATTTTAATACCGTAACCAAAGACTCCAAAACGTTCTAAGCAGAGGCAGGTTAAGAGACCCAGCAATAACACAGGTAGGGAAACCGGTGCCATATGGATAATAAATTCTTTAAAGTTCCAGCCCATTTGATAACCGATCAGCAGGTTTTGTGGCTCCCCAATTAGGGTAAATACACCACCCAGAGCGGTGCCCACTGCGCTGTGCATCATCAGGCCACATAGGAAATCACGAAATGTCTGAAAGTCTTGCTCACTAACATCGTTTGCCTGTTTTGCCTGGTTGATCAGTCCGTGAAAGCCGGTGGCCACAGTGATCACAACAGCGGTGACGGTCAGGGCATCGAGGAATGCTGAAAGCACGGCTGCGGAGATAGTGAATAACAGTGCGAGAATCGCCTGACTTTGGGTGACGGTCAGGATCTTGCTGAATATAATCATCAGCAGATCGCGTAGAAAATGAATGGCTGTCACCATGAAGATCAGCAGTAGCAGCACCGAAAAGTTGTTAGTGACTTCCTGATTAAGACTTTCTGGAGTCGTCAGCCCCAGAAAAAGAGCCTCGATTAATAGTAATCCGCCGGGCTGGAGCGGAAATGCTTCTAATGCCATCGCTAGAGTGAAGATGAACTCCCCGAGTATAAACCAGGCGCAAGTTTGGCTACCGGCTAATAAATAGACTAAGGGGTTGATCAGCAGGAAAATAATAATGGTTTTTTTGTACCAAGTGGGGCTATGACCAAGAAAACGATGCCCAAGTTTGAGCCATACAGAAGCTGTCATAAGTATGGTTTTACCGTGATAATTAAAGGGAGTAGAGTGGTGAAGCTTGGCACGTCCTTTTGATTCTTCAATGTTATAACTCTTTTTTTTTATTGAAAAAAATAAAATTTACCATGCCTCTGAATTTTCGCGTCGTACTGTTATGGTGGAATATGGTGGAATCCCTAGTATAGAGAGTGTGCGCTGTCCATCCGATCCCCAAAACGGGAGGTTTAGAGTGTTAGACTATACAGCCTTCAAGGTGAAGCAGATTGACAGAGTGGCCCATGTTAGGCTGAATCGGCCAGACAAGGCTAACGCCATGAATGAGGATGTCTGGCGGGAAATCGTTGAAATTTTTGCCTGGGCGGATGCGGAGCCTTCCATTCGTGCCGTGGTGCTTAGCGCTAACGGTCAATCTTTCTCCTCAGGTATTGATCTGGCCATAATGGCAGGGTTGGAGGCTTCATTAGGGACGGATGCAGCTCGTAATGCCCGATTTCTACGACGTAAAATCCGTGAGTTTCAAAACGCACTGAACCGTATTGAGCAGTGCAGCAAGCCTGTGCTGGCAGCGATTCATGGGTGTTGTTACGGTAGCGGTGTTGATTTGGTGGCCGCATGCGACATGCGTTACTGCACAGAAAACGCTCGTTTCTGTATCAAGGAAGTTGATATTGGGATGGCGGCTGATGTCGGTACATTACAGCGTCTTCCTTACATCATTGGAGATGGCTTGGTGCGAGAATTGGCCTATACCGCTCGGGTGATGAGCGGTGAAGAGGCTCGTCAGTCTGGGCTGGTGAATGCTCTCTTTACGGATCATGAAAGCCTTGTGAGCGCGGTTATGGAGATCGCTCATCTGATTGCTAGTAAGTCACCGATGGCCGTTCAGAGTACCAAAGAGATGTTGCTGTATAGTCGGGATCATTCAGTTGAAGAAGGGCTGAACCACGTAGCAACGTGGAATGCGGCGATGTTGCAATCTGACGATCTCAAACAAGCGATTACGGCTCAGATGACTCAGCAAACCCCCGAATTTGATGACTGAAGCCATTGCCAGCAAGGCGTCAGTTCATAACGGGAATCGATCCGATCGGATGACAGGTAACCTGAAGAGGCAGATTACCTAGAAAGACGTGTTTTCCTGTGCTTAGTTAGGAAACAGTTCGCCCAGTTTGGTGGCGAGCATCATGTCACCCTCTGTGCGGAGTTTGCCCCCCATAAAGGCTTGCATACCATCGATTTCACCGCTCATGATACCGATCAGGGTGTCGGTATTCATAATGAGGGTGACGTTGGGATCGGAATGCTCACCTGTGACGACATCCAGGCTGCCATCTTTGATCAGTAGATGATAGGTCTCGGCATCTTCAATATCAAACTGGAACACCAGATCAAGACCGGTCGCAGCTTTGGAATTGAACTTCT
The DNA here is from genome assembly GCA_023146365.1 of Endozoicomonadaceae bacterium. Classification (GTDB taxonomy): domain Bacteria; phylum Pseudomonadota; class Gammaproteobacteria; order Pseudomonadales; family Endozoicomonadaceae; genus Kistimonas. Next base: position 7,373 of record JAGLCE010000021.1, on the reverse strand, counting down.
CTTTCATCTGATCGAATACGTCAGTGATACTTGTCATTGGCATGCCCTTTATTGTTTTCTGGTGAGTAAAAGATATTAGTCCAACATTATAGACTGAGATAGATCTATCTCAGATGATTGACATTCATGGATGGAGTAAATATACAATCATACTCTGGTTTGAATTTCTTGTTTGAATTGGGATGTCGAAGGATTTTCTCGCGCAGTTTGGCTGGAGATATCCGAATTTATCAAATTTTTAAGGGGGACGTATCAAAAGCGTTTCTTAAGCGCAGGGCTATGGTTTATGCTATTGGTGCTTTGTCACTGTTTATCAAATTAATTATCCAGGAGAGAATCGTTGGAGTTTTTTGCTGAGCTTGGATTGTTTTTGGCCAAGGCGGTCATTCTGGTAGGAAGTATTTTACTCATTATTGGTGCGATTATATCGCTTGGAAAGAGAGAGGGTAGGGACGATAGGGGACATCTTGATATTTGCCATTTGAACGAAGAGATCAAGGGGATGAAAATGGCTCTTGAAGATGCAGTGTTGGATAAACAGGAGCTAAAGAAACAGCATAAGGCATTTAAAAAAGAGGAGAAAGCGCGTAAAAAGCAGGCGACAGATGTGCCGGAAAAGCGACTTTACGTGCTTGATTTTCATGGTGATATTCGGGCCTCTGCAGTGTCACAGTTTCGTCAGGAGATTACCGCAGTGCTCAGCTTGGCTCGTCAAGAGGATGAAGTACTGGTGCGCCTAGAAAGCCCAGGTGGTATGGTGCACGCCTATGGGCTGGCATCGTCACAGTTGCAGCGTATCAAGAAGCAGCAGATCTCCTTAACCGTTGCTGTCGATAAGGTGGCGGCGAGCGGTGGCTATATGATGGCTTGTTTGGCCGATCGTCTGATTGCCGCTCCTTTTGCGATTATTGGTTCGATTGGCGTTATGGCGCAGTTTCCCAATATCCATCGATTGCTAAAAAAGCATCATGTGGATGTTGAGCTTCATACGGCCGGCGAGTTTAAACGCACCTTGACGTTGATGGGTGAAAATACTGAAAAAGGGCGTGCAAAGTTTATTCAGGATTTGGAGGATGTCCATGTCCTGTTCAAGGAATATATCGTAGAGCAGCGTCCAGTAGTCAATATTGAAGAAGCGGCAACCGGTGAAGTCTGGCATGGGAAAAGGGCTCTGGAGAGAGAGCTGATTGATGAACTGAAAACGAGTGACGAATATATTTGTGAGAGGGTTGACGAAGGGGTTCAGGCTTATATGGTCGCTTGGCGACAAAAAAAATCTCTGTTGGATAAACTGGGTTTCAGTGTACAGCAGGGGTTGGATAAAACGGCGCTAACGTGGTGGGATCGTCTGACTGCTAGCCGTTTTTTTTCATAGCGTAGTCATTTCTGAATGGTCGTGCCGGAGTCTGTTCGGAAGAGCGTGTAGTGTTAGATCTTTTTATCGCCTGTTAATCCCTTCTCAGTTTGTCGGATACGGCGATTGACGACTCATAATTAAAGACAACAATATAAGATGATATCAGTAATGTCAGGATGACGGTTGCCTGAATCGTATGGGCAGCGATGCTACCGATGATGGCGGAATGTGAGGCGACGCTGGCAATCAAAATGGAAAACTCACTGTTTTGACCCAATCGCGTTCCCACTTCCCAAGCGGTACTACGCTTTTCGCTGACTTTGCGCAGAAAATAGCGAAATACTGGAGGCTTGATGAACAAGCAGATTGATGACAGTGCAAGTACTGGAAAAATGACTTCAGCCAGAAGGGAAAGATGAAAGCTGGCGCCGGTTGAGAAGAAAAAAAGTATTAAGAAAAAGTCTCTCAGTGGTTTTAGGTTAATGGTGATATATTGAGATATTGGACTGGTAGCCATACTGATGCCAGCGATAAACGCTCCAATTTCTACGGACAATCCTATCGCTTGTGCCAGTTCGGCGACGCCGAGACACCAGCCAATAGCGACCAGAAACAGATATTCATGATACCGGTCAAAACGGGTCATCAGTGGCAGTATGATCAGTTTAACGCTGAGAAATGCACCAATGACTAGCAAGGGAAGAATACCCAGAGGGACGAGTAAAGTTTGGTAGTCTTTACTCAGATGCGCTCCGTTCTGAAGCAGCAGGAGCAGTAGAATGGCCAGTAAATCTTGTAGTAACAATAGGCTTATCAACAGTTCTCCGGTGTGTTTATGATGTAAAACGGTCGTTGGAAGAAGTTTGATGCCGATAATCGTGCTGGAAAATATCATGGTGCTGCCGATGATCAGGCTCTCAATCTGGGAGAAATCAAAGGCTAAGGCGCAGCCATAGCCGATCACTGCGAATACCAAAGAACTCATAAGACCGACAAAAGCGGTTTTTCGCAGCATATGGAATAGATGGGCCGGCTGCATATCCAGACCCAGAAGAAACAGCAGAAAGATGATGCCAGTATGGGAAATATCGTTCAGTAACTTGGTGTCTGAGATCATCTGCGCGCCAGAAGGGCCCAACATGATACCGAGAACAATATACCCGACAATCAGAGGTTGGCGGGCATATAGGCTTGCCGTCGCTAGTACTGCGGCTCCTGTAAAAATAAGGAAAAATGAAAAGATGAGTGAGTTTGAATCCATATCCATTTATGCATTTTGTTTCGCGAGAGTATAAACGTTTATTGTTTCGCAAGAGTATAAACGTTTATAGTGTGTTTGGTATAGACAGCCATATTAAAGGAGCTGAATTAAGCCAGTGGAGTATCAATTGATGAGTGGTTTGATGGACTGCGTATTCTCATAGTCCGTCAATAGAGAGTTTACTGACCACCTAGTAGAATGATCTTTGCATATTCAATCTGCTTTGACGTGCCATTGATTAGGATTCTATCGTCAGATTGAAGCAACGGATCATTACAGAGACGTAAAGCGGTATTGTCTCGAGTCACTTTTTGAACATATACGCCAGTTTTTTCAAGAGGGATCATTGATAGCCGCTTACCGACGGCATACGCCTTCTCCGGTAACGTCACTGCATGCAGGAATTGCTGGGGATTGCCGTCGTTGTCATGCAGTGCTTCGCCGGTGCCAAAGAATGAGCCCTGCAGGATATTGTAGTGATGCCGTCTGACGGCATCAGTTCGCTGGATGATGCTCTGCTTACTGTGCCCCAGAAGGTGCAATACATGACTGATGATCAGCAGACTTGATTCTAGAACCTCGGGAAAGACTTGGGTTGCGCCATCCTGCTTCAGTATCTTCATCATGGTATCATCCCGAGTTCGGATGAGAATCGGGATATCGGGATTTACTTTGCGAATTTGCTTGAGGGTGGCGTGAGCATTTTTGAAGCTATTAATGCATATTGCCACTAACTTGGCTCTTTGAAGCCCCGCAGCTTGAAGCAGTTCGACACGCTGACAGTCACCGTAAAAGACGGGAATACCGGCATTTGAGGCTTCTCGCACATGGACAGGATCATCATCCAGCACTGCAAAGGGTAAGTCTTCCTGATCCATAAATCGGCTGATGGCTTGGCCTACACGTCCGTAACCACAGATCAGAATATGGTTGTTCAGCTTTTCTGTTTCTTGCTGGATTCGGTCAGCAGAACTGGTCATGGTCGGCTTGTTTTTCCGTTGACCGACCAGGAACTCTGAAATGGTTTTGCTGTAGCGAATTAATAGTGGCGTGAAAGCCATGGAAACAATCGTAACGGAGAGGATAAACGAACTGGTGCTGGCAGAAAGGAAATGGTTGTGTGTTGCCAGTGCGACGAGGGCAAAACAGAACTCGCCTCCTTGAGCCAGTGAGAGGCCCGTACGTATGGAGGCTTTTCGATCAGAAAAAACAAAGTAGCTTAGCTGGCTAATGAGTGTGGCCTTGAAGAAGATTAGTGCGGCACTTGCTATAAGAATCAGATGCCATTTTGCGATGAACTGATTGATATCCAGCATGAGTCCGATAGAGACGAAGAACAGTCCCAGTAGAATATCTCGGAATGGACGAATGTCGGTTTCTACTTGGTGCCGGTAGTGGCTTTCTCCCAGCATCATACCCGCCACAAAGCCGCCTAGAGCCATAGATAGTGAGAGAAGGTGTGTCAGCCATGCAGCTAGCAAGGCGACGACGATGGCGGTCAGGACAAACAGCTCTTCAGAGCGTGCCCTAGCAATTTCGTTGAATATGCGAGGCATTAGCCAGCGACCAATTATCAGCATGAAAATGACAAATGCACTGCCCTTTGCCAAACTCAGCAGCAAGGAGGTTGCCAATCCGTTGTCGCTCAGACCGCCGACGGTTGGCACCAATATAAGAAAGAATACCGCAGCTATATCCTGAAAAATGAGTGTGCCAATCGTGAGTTGACCATAGGTTGAGCGGATCTCGTTTCGACGAGAGAGTTCTTTGGAAACAATGGCGGTCGATGAGAGTGACAGGCCTGCGGCCATCACTAGTGAACCAGTATGGGAAAAGCCCATCAACAGTCCACAAAATCCGATCAGAATGGTGCAGATCAGTACTTGGAGGCCGCCAAGGCCAAACACTATTTTGCGCATGGCCATCATGTTGGGCAGTGAGAATTCCAGCCCTAGAGAGAACAGTAAAAATACCACACCTATTTCGGCGAGTAGGCTGATATCAAAACTGCTGTCGATAATACCCGTTGCTGTGGGGCCGAGTATTAAGCCAACGACCAGATAGGCCAATGTGTCAGAAATACGCAGGCGATGAAAAACGGCAATGCAAACCACTGAAAGAGAAAAAATAATAATGATTTGTTGAAAAAAGTCGAAGTTCATGCAATCCCTTGTTTTGTTGCTACTGTCTTTTTACGGCTACCTTTGATCAGCATTGATAAAAAGTGCTGCAGATAATTGATTTGCCGAGCAATTGTATATGAAATAGCTGTTAAATGATAGAGTAGATTGTTATTACTGGTAACTATATACGACAGCGTTTCTTACCAAATTTCATCAATAAAAGAGCATGGATGGTGCCTAGTGTTCTGGTTAACTGGTAGGATATTATTACATGATGATACTGTTTCTCTACACCACTGAGTGCTGCGCTCTCTGTGAGCAGGCATTGGACATATTGCTTAATTTAAAGCTCGCTGAACCCTTTTCCCTGGAGCTGGTGGACATTGCAGAGTCTGATGCATTGACCAAGCGTTATGGTGAGCGAATTCCGATGATTCAGATGGCACCTAACGGCAGGGTGCTGGATTGGCCTTTTGATGCCATGCAAGTTCGTTCCCTGCTGGAATCTGCGACAATTCCTGTTGATGATGTGTGAACAAAAGGGTTCAGTAGGGCGGTAGCATGCTTGTTGATCATGATGCTTTGCCAACGCTGATGAGTCTCCGATGGTTCCATCGGCATTGAGAAACTGGTTATCGCGATAGTCTGCGGTCTGTCTCCACTAGGCTGAATTTGTCCCTAGATACGTGTCGGTAGCGGATGTGGTCACTGCTTGGCCGTTGCCATGTTAAACGAACTCTCTGCCTGTTAGCATGTATACCATCGGTAATGATGCCTGCGAAGTGTCATTTCTTTAAACTTAGAAAAAGAGATGACTATGACAACACCAACTTTCGATATGAATACCGCTCTTAAGGCGCTGCGTGAAGGCAAAGACCTGACCGGCAAAGATGGCATTCTCACACCGCTCATCAAGCAACTCACCGAAGCCGCTATGCAGGCGGAGCTAGATGAACATCTCGCCAATGAAAGCGAGCCAAACCGCAAGAATGGCACTAGCAGCAAGCAAATGAAGAGTCCTGCGGGGAGCTTTGAGCTGAAGACACCGCGAGACCGTGCTGGTAACTATGAGCCTCAAATCGTCAAAAAATATCAGGCTCAACTGACTGACGAGCTAGAGCGCAAGGTGCTCGCTCTATTTGCGCTCGGCAATAGTTATCAAGAGTTTCGAACTCACATCGTCGACATTTACGGAATGTCACTGTCTAACGGCACCATCAACGCTGTTACTGATAAGTTATTGCCTGAACTTCAGGCTTGGCGTGAGCGGGATCTGGAGGCGGTTTATCCCACTGTCATCAAATCCACAATTCATTGAAGTATGTGGCGTCTAAAAATCAAAAGGTCTTCATGGCTGACTTAAAGTGCGTATACAAAGCCGCTACGCTCAATGCCGCAGAAAGTGCGCTGGATGAGCTGGAAAACAAATGGGGTGGAAAATACCCTATGGTGATTAAATCCTGGCGTAGCAAGTGGCTAACACTGTCGGCTTACTTTAAATACCCCGACTATGTTCGCAAGGCTATTTACACCACCAACTCCGTTGAGGCCGTCCACCGGCAGTTTCGAAAACTGACCAAAACCAAGGGGGGCTTCGCTAATGAGAACAGCTTACTGAAGCTGCTCTATGCTCTGGTATACTGAAAAGCCTCCTCGAGCTTTGCTCTCTGTGTGCCTGTGAATATCCGGTATACCGTAAGGAATCCATCCGTTCTCTCTAATTGACTTAACACTTGACACTCTTCAACGTCTGACTGATAAGTTGTTATATTATATAACAATCCTGGCTTTAATAATTTTGATCCCTCATCTTCAGTCACTATAATTTTTGTATTTGAGTTTTGCCTTAATAGTGCGATAATTAAATCTCGTATAGATAAAAACTCGCCGTCAATAAAGTGATCATTCAGAAGCCCTTGTCGACAGTTCAAAAATATAATACTAGTTTCTGCAGCAAGTAAGTTCATTGTAGTAGTCTTCCATCTTGCCTTATTATTGAATATTTTATTCGTATCGTGATTATCTGTACTTATCAAGGCATCACATAATACTTCTTTACCATTTATAATGTTATCGACATCAGCTTTACACCCAATAATCTTACTAACAAAACTTAAATAACTAATTTTTCGGCCCTCCGTACTCGAGTAAAGACGTTTCATGTTGTCCATGACAGTGCACCATGGCGGATCCAACTTTTTATGAATAGATTTATCTTTATCTTTAGCTGGTAGATTATATATTACAGCGATTTTTTTTAACTCTTTAACGTTAAAGTTAACTGTATTTTTTTTTATTAACTTATCGAAGTCGCAACCAAAAATGATACAACAAAATATATTTTTTATTCTCGTCAGTACACCACAAACCAAATTGCCTATCCCACAGAATAAATTTAATAAAATTTCACTGTATGAATATTGATGTGGATAATAATGTGCATATGGAGCACCAATAATGACGTCTTGTTCTTTATTCGCTAAAGCTATTGATGTAGCCTTCTTCTCCTCCTCCGCCGCTTTCTTCTTCTCCTTCAGCTCTTTGAATCCCGCTTGTAATGCCGCTTCCGGCTCAGCTTTTAATCCCACGTCCTCCTCCGCTTTTAATGCCGCTTCCTCCTCCGCTTCCCGCT
>JAGLCE010000020.1 GCA_023146365.1 Endozoicomonadaceae bacterium | reverse complement strand
ATCTTTATTGTATGTTTTCGACCAGAAAATGTGCCTATAGTTTAACAAATTCGGTTGAAAATATCATGTCATAAATCAACTTTTACCTTAATAATAAGTACGTTAAGTGTTTTTCAGGGCCGACTAACTATAGAGTACGGAAAGTATTGCTATGATCTCTTGTATCATCAATGCTATGCGGAATGCAGGCATATTCATTGTTCGGAAACTAAAAACAGCCGCTTACTGGGTTGGAACAAAAATTTCCGTTATACCAATTTTTAAAAACCGTATACCTCAAAGTCAGAGGATGACAAATTTAAAAAATTTGCGTGCACGCACGATTCACTTGCTGGAAAAACAGATCAATAACCCAAAAAATTTCTGCTATTTACTCGACAAAATAGCCACAACAGAACCCAACAAAGAAATTAAAAATGTTATTTATTAAATAGTATGTGACATACAAAAAAACACTTTAACCCAGTCACGTCTAAGCCATTATCAGATAACACTGATTCTCAATGAGAATTTAAATACTGAACTAACGGCATTGCTTTTGACACAGATAAATAAAATGGCACTACCCTCATCATCACCCACAAACAACAATGATACAATAGACGAAAAACAAGCGAGTAGCCAATATCATACAGAGATGGAAGAATTACTCCAAGCCATGATAAACGAAAAATATGATAATTCTCTTATCAACACCCACATAGGAGACTCATTTATACGTATGGCTACTCTTGAAAAAGAAGAAAATAACGGACTACAGAGTAATGCAATAGCCTCCATTTTTAACTTATTAGGTAATATTGATGATCATTTACTCTTTAATGTTCCCAAGTTATCGAATCGCCAACAATGGATCAGAGCACAAACGAAGAAAATCATGATAAATCTAGAGAACAAAGCCATCCCATTACTTGATAAAGCTTTTGTATACGCTCTAGACATAGACAACACCATAGTAGCATCGAATATAAAATTAAAAAATTGGTCAAAACAATTTTGGAGTGACACTCTAGAATATTGCAATAAAAAGACACCTTTTAATCGTGAGTTTGTAGTAGATAATGATCGATTACATTACGTTTTAAAGGATCTATAACAGACCAAGGTTGAGCATTTTCACGCCTCATATGGCAACTCAAATGGCGAGATTTTCGACAAAAAAGCCTTTCAAGATTTTTTTAATGACACCGGTGTTGATACGCTATCCAAAATAACGTCTCAAATTTTCGCTAGTTATATGGTAGTGCTTGATCAAACTAGGCTAATGCAGGCCACCCCCCTATCAGCAATTCTAGGAAACGCTATCCAAATAAAACCTTCGAAATGCACGATTACCAAATCCAAAAATGACACTTTCACTGTCTCCTTTAAAAGCACAAATTCTTCCATCATACTGTCGTCTAGCAGATCAAGTTCAGTATACTATCGTGACGATATTCGCTATACACTGGAGTCTATCACCACCTTTGATGCAGATGCGCTTAAAAATGGCCAACTACTCGCCCCAGAACCTACAGTGAAGGTTACCCCATCCCTTCGCCCCATATAAATAGCACTGAGGCCAACCAGCTAGAAAATTAATCTCACGCCTCAAATGGAGCAAAACAATGATTATTCCATTCAACCAATTACATGAAACAACGTTACAAAATCTGATAGAAGAGTTTGTCATCCGAGAAGACGATAATAATGGGGACATTCCTTTACTGCAGCAAAGGGTTGATGCTGTAATGAACCAGCTGTTACTAACGAAAATGGTTATTGTCTATGATGAAATCACTGAAACAACGAACATAGTTCCCACAAAGAGTCTGTCAATCTAACGATGTAATCATCCATCTCCTCACACTCAAAAGGGTGAATAATAGACGATACCACCAATTCAAATTTAACAGGCCTCTTAACAAGCCCTAACATACCTAGCAAGCCTACTGTTATTTATTAGCATCATCTTTATGCTTTTCTTCTTATTTTTGCTCTTAGTAGCACTCTTCGAACAACTATCAAGGGTTAGCAGACAGTCTTTGCTGGCAATCGCAGTGGTAGTATTGGTTGGACGCTTTTTTAGTGCAGCATGAAAAGAGCCAGGCGCTGCACGCCCCGTCCTCTCTTTCTGTATTTTGGCCTTTTTCTTTGCAATCTTTTTGGTAAGCACTTCCTTATATTTCTTATTCCCCATCTCTTTCTCTACAATTTGGGAAAGATATTTTACCATGGCACTGGAGGCGGCACTCAAGTCATACTCACCCCTTTCCATCTTAGTTAGCTTGATATTGGTTTTGATCTGGCGGCTAGAAAGTCTCTTAAGGATTACTTCATCCTCATTATCGCCTTGGCTGACCAAGTTATGTTTAATAAGAAATAGGTTGATGATTTTCTTGTCCATACCAGGAAGAATAGATTGAATATTTTTATAAAACTGGGCATCAGGATTTTTACCTCTAGCCTTAAATAAGGTTCTTAATAATTTTTTTATTTGCCTGCTATTTAAACTCAACAACCGATCAGAACTTTTTCTGGTTTCATCACCCAGCCGGCTGATGTCACTACTAGGCAATTTAACAACGCAACTCTTCTTACGGCTCTCCTCTGGCAGAGGAGCCGATGATAGAGAGTATTCCTTATTCCAGAATAAGCCACCATTGATTCCAACACATTTCATCACCATGTACAGCCCTTCCCTTTATAATGAATATAATCCCAAATGAAACCACACACTACATTGATATTGATTGTTCCTACCTAAAGCCTGTAATCAACCATCGCATCATGGGCAGATATCACACTTATCACTCGAAAAATCGTTATTATTATATAATTAGACCTCTAACATCCCAGTAAGTTCCAAGTAATTAACCACAAAAAAAACCGAGACAAACTCGGCAAAATCTCAAACATCCACTGAACCAAGCCACTTTAGGCTCAATTCATCGCTATACAGGGTCTTGGTCTATTTTTTTGGAGGGGGAACCTCTCCCCGCAGCTTACGCACCATACGAATGATCTTCCGTTGCACAAGTAGAGAAAATACGGTAACGCAGCAACATGAGACTCTGATCATCTCACGTCACTTGTCAGGCATTACTGAGACTTTCGCACACGGATATACCACTCACAGAGCAGGCGAACCTGCTTCTCGGTATATCCATGCTCCATCATCCGTGACACGAAGTCTGTGTGCTTGCGCCGCTCGTCCTGGCTACCCTTCGCATTGAAGGAGATCACTGGCAGCAGATCTTCGGTGTTGGAGAACATTTTCTTCTCGATCACCGAACGCATTTTCTCATAGCTGAGCCAGCTGGGGTTCTTACCTTTATGGTTGGCGCGGGCACGCAACACGAAGTTTACCACTTCGTTACGGAAGTCTTTCGGATTGGCGATACCAGCCGGTTTCTCGATCTTTTCCAGCTCATCGTTGAGCGAGGAACGATCAAGAATGTGGCCGGTATCCGGATCTCGGTATTCCTGATCCTGGATCCAGAAATCCGCATACGTGATATAGCGGTCAAAGATATTCTGGCCGTACTCAGAGTAGGACTCTAAGTATGCGGTCTGGATCTCTTTACCCAGAAACTCAACGTACTTGGGCGCAATAAACTCCTTCAGGAAGCGGACATAACGCTCGGACGCTTCTTGGGCGAACTGTGCCTGTTCGATCTGCTGCTCAATAACATACAACAGATGCACAGGGTTGGCCGCCACTTCATTGGAATCAAAGTTGAACACCTTGGACAGGATCTTAAAGGCAAAGCGGGTGGAAAGACCATCCATACCTTCATCAACACCTGCTACGTCTCTGTACTCCTGTAGAGACTTGGCGTTCGGATCCGTATCCTTCAGGCTCTCACCGTCGTAAATCCGCATTTTGGAAAAAATATTAGAATTCTCAGGCTCCTTGATACGAGACAGCACAATAAACTGGGCAAGCATACGCAGGGTATCTGGAGCACACGGTGTATTACGGAGCGAACTGTTCTCAAGCAGTTTCTTGTAAATTTTGATCTCTTCTTCAACACGCAAGCAGTAAGGCACCTTAACGATATTGACACGGTCGATAAACGCTTCGTTGGTCTTATTGTTACGAAAAGTCTGCCATTCTGACTCGTTTGAGTGAGCCAGTAAGATACCTTCAAATGGAATCGAACCCAGACCTTCGGTGCCGTTGTAATTACCTTCCTGGGTGGCCGTCAGCAATGGGTGGAGTACCTTGATCGGTGCCTTGAACATTTCAACAAACTCCATCATTCCCTGGTTGGAACGGCACAGAGCACCGGAAAAGCTATAAGCATCCGGATCATCTTGGGAGTACTCTTCCAACTGACGGATGTCCACCTTACCCACAAGGCTGGAGATATCCTGATTATTCTCATCACCCGGCTCAGTTTTGGCGAGCGCCACCTGGTTCAGGATGCTGGGATACAGTTTAACGACACGAAACTTAGTGATATCACCACCGTAATCATTCAGACGCTTCACCGCCCAAGGTGACATGATGTTACGCAGGTATCGGCCAGGGATGCCATATTCTTCTTTCAGGATTGTAGCGTCTTCAGCGTAGTCAAACAGACCCAGCGGTGACTCAAACACCGGAGAACCTTTAATCGCATAGAAGGGCACCTCCTGCATGAGTTGCTTGAGACGTTCTGCTAAAGAGGACTTACCACCACCGACCGGTCCTAGGAGATAGAGAATCTGTTTCTTCTCTTCCAGCCCCTGTGCAGCATGGCGGAAGTAGGAGACGATTTGCTCAATCCCCTCTTCCATACCATAAAATTCTTCAAACGACTTATAGCGTTTAAGTACCTTGTTAGAAAAAATACGACTCATATGTGTATCGCAGGATGTATCAACCAGTTCCGGCTCTCCAATAGCCAACAGCATACGTTCTGCTGCACTGGAATAAGCGCCAGCATCGTCCCTGCAGAGCTCCAAATACTCCTGTAAACTCATCTCTTCCTGAGCTATGGAGTCATAACGATCCTGGAAACGTTGGAATATCGACATACTCACCACCCGTCCTTCCTGAATGAATCTCTAATTTTTATTTACGACGTGCCGAACGTGCGTCTAATCCCTCTCCAAACTTGCTATCCTTATCTGCGCACTATAGCCCGACCATCTGTTTCATACCATGACTGAGCCTCACTGCGCCTGCTTCATGGCATACCATCTTTCCTTTTCAGTGACTCTGGTTATTGTCACTTCCAAGGTTAGGGGAAACGTCTTCGAAAAAACAGTCTACTATTTTAAGTTTTCTATGATGACCAATATTGTAGTTATTGGTCAAATAATAAATAGTCAACGATAACATTAAAATCGCTACACTCCTGAAAAACTCCCACTTATGCTGTTCTTCTTACCCACAGCCATTCACGCCGTAAGCGCATATTTATGCCTTTTACTCAACCATTCGATACATTCTTTATTTTCCCGCATCATTCTTTTTCTTTACACCGTTTTTCTGTCCATCATAGACCATAAGATCAACGCCGGCGAATCTGCTCATAACACCATAACAGATAGTCATTATCGACAAATAGCACTAACCACTTGGTCATAGTATTAACTTTGCAAATCATCAACAATTAGCGCCATGGATTTCAAGCGCCCCTACCGGCAAACAACTACATTTCCAGGAATTTAGCTGATGAATAGATCAAGCATGATTACAAAAGTGAAACAAGAAATCTCTGATATACGAATCGGCCTCCTTGAGGCTGCTACTGATTATATCGCAGCGATCACTGAACTCTCCCAGGCTAATGAGGAAGAGGTCAGTGAGACTGAACCACAGCAAAAAAGTCAGCCACCAGAGTCTGATATGCAATAAGGACTCGCTGCATAACTCAGCTAAAGCCGACCATATTTTGGCAAAATATCAGCATGCGAAAATTCCTCACAACGCAGTCTAAACGTTTTATCTCAACGACTAGTCTAAATCACCTAACGCTTCCGTATTCTTGACGATGCAGATGCAGATGCAGATGCATTGGTTGCATTGGTTGCATTGATACTCAGACGAACACTATTACTCCACTTTTTGAGGCCTCCGCATCCTTCTTCTTGGCTTTGCGAGGATAGGAGACCGTTCGCTTGACCTGCTCATTTTCATCCACAGACTCAAGCTTGACATCAAACCCCCACAATTTATGGATGTATTGCAAAATTTCATCCGTCGTATCCCCAAGAGGCCGATCCTGATGCATATAGTGGCGAAGTGTTAATGCACGATCACCTTTAACATTAACGTTATAGACTTGGATATTAGGTTCACGATTCCCCAGATTGTACTGGGCAGCCAACGACTCCCGAATCTCGCGATAGCTTGTCTCATCATGAATGGCATCAACCTCCATATAGGCTTTCTTCTCATTATCCATAATAGAAAATAGATGTAGCTCTCGAATCATCTTTGGAGAGAGATATTGCTGAATAAAGCTCTCATCCTTGAAATTGTTCATGGCAAAATGGAGTGTTTCCAACCAGTCAGAACCGGCAATGCTCGGAAACCATTCACGATCTTCATCCGTAGGATTTTCACAGATGCGGCGAATATCGACAAACATCTTGAAGCCCAGTGTGTAAGGATTAATGCCAGTGTAACGGGGGTCATCAAAATCAGGCTGTAAGATGACACTTGAATGAGAATGCAGAAACTCCATCATAAAGCCTTCTGTCACCAAACCTTCGTCATACATTTCATGCAGGATGGTGTAATGCCAGAAGGTCGCCCAGCCTTCATTGATGACCTGAGTCTGACGCTGAGGATAATAGTACTGAGCCATTTTACGGACAATTCGCAGCAGTTCTCGCTGCCAAGTCTCCATCAACGGTGCGTTCTTCTCCAGAAAATAGAGCACATTCTCCTCAGGATGCTCTGGAAAGTGCGACTCCTTCTCTTGTGCGTCTTCTTCCTGCTGAGGAATCGTCGTCCAGATATCATTCAGCGTACGCTGAATATACTCAGCACGTTCATTCTGACGGGTTTTTTCCTCTGCTGTCGATATGGGGCGTGGACGCTTGTACCGGTTCACCCCTTGATTCATTAAGGCATGACAGGCATCCAACACCTCTTCGACAGCATCAACACCATATTTTTCTTCACACTGGTTAATGTACTTCTTGGCAAACAACAGATAATCAATAATCGACTCAGCATCCGTCCATGTCTTAAACAGATAATTACCCTTAAAAAAAGAGTTATGACCATAACAAGCATGGGCAATGACCAACGCCTGCATAGTAATCGTATTCTCTTCCATCAAATAGGCGATACAGGGGTTCGAATTAATGACGATTTCATAGGCCAAACCCATTCGGCCACGCTCATAACTCTGCTGACTACTGAGGAAGTGTTTGCCGAATGACCAATGGTGATACATCAACGGCATACCCACCGACGCATAAGCATCCAGCATCTGTTCTGAACTGATGATCTCAATCTGATTGGGGTAAGTATCCAATCGGAACTTGCTCGCTATCCGAGCAATTTCACTGTCGTACTGATTAATCAGTTCAAACGTCCATTCTAACTCTGTGGACAGTGGTTCTTTCTTACTCATTACGCCTCCCTTTTCGCGAACAGATGCCGGAATACTGGGTAAACATCACTGGCAGATTTAATCTGCTCCATGGCAAATGAGCGCTGAAACTGATTCTGAATCGTTTCATACTCACGCCACAGATTCTGGTGCTGACGATCCGTAATCTCCACATAGGAAAAATATTGCACCAACGGCATCAACTCCTTAGTCAGAATCTTGGTGCAGACTGACGAATCACCTTCCCAGTTATCGCCATCCGATGCCTGGGCAACATAGATGTTCCAGTCTTTCGGTGAGTAGCGCTTGATAATCGTATCCCGAGTCAGCTCCAGCGCACTAGAAACGATAGTTCCTCCGGTTTCACGGGAGTAAAAGAAATCCTCTTCATCGACCTCTTTGGCAGCCGTGTGATGACGAATAAACACCACTTCAATGCACTTGTAATTGCGCTGCAAAAATAGATACAGCAGAGTAAAGAAACGTTTGGCCAGATCCTTGATCTCCTGCGTCATGGAACCGGATACATCCATGACACTGAACATCACCGCCTTACTTGAGGGCTGAGGCAACCTGACAAAATTGTTATAGCGGAGATCAATATCATCAATAAATGGTAACCGCCTTACCTTGTCGTTCAGGCGTTTGATCTCAGCACGCAAGAATGTCGCCCGTTTTTCATCGACACTCTCGGGCTGCACCTCCATTTCACGTAGCTCACGTTTCATCTGGCGAATCTCGCGACGGGATCCGCCAGACAGGGCAATTCTACGGGCATGGGCGCTACGCAATGAGCGAACGATATTGAGTCGATCTGACGAACCCACAGAGACAAAACCCGCTCTCCGAATCTTAAACTCTACCATGTCTCTCAGCTCTTTTTCCGAGAGGTTTGGCAGTTCAAGATCCTCAAACATGAATTCGAGGAATTCGTCATGATTAATATGAAAGGTGAATTCATCCATACCATCACCCTGATTGCTGGCTTTACCGAGGCCACCGCCCTGACCACCGCCACTATTGGGACGCTTGATTCGGTCGCCCTTAATAAACTCTTTATTGCCAGGGTGTACACTGCGATGCCGCCCACCTTGCCCATGATGAAAGATCGGTTCTGACAGATCTTTCTGGGAGATAGAGATATCGCTACCACTCGCCACATCGGTGATGCTGCGATTCTTAGCCGCATCAGACACCGCTTTCTTGATATGTTTTTTATATCGGCGCATAAACCGTTGCCGGTTTACTGTGCTCTTCTTCTTAGCATTAAGACGGCGATCAATCACGATGCTCATTATGCGCTCCTGGTGGAAAGCTGCGGCCTGATAAAATGAATCGACACAGCATTAGCCTTCCACCACGCATTGAGATCGACATCGCACTGACTGCGACTTCTTTGTGAAGCTAACATCATGGCTATGCCTCTATTACTGTGACGTCCTAATGCAGATACACCTGTCATCGCCGATTTTCAAATGACGGCTTTGATGTTAAATCCAGACATCCGCATCAGTGATGAAACGGTCAAAGAAGTTCTGGCCATATTCTGGACAAGACTCAACGTTGGCCGTCTGAATATCCTTATTTCAAGCACTCCAATAAATAGCACAGGTAGCGCACACAGGGCCCCAAGAAAACTGCTGATGCAACAACCCAGCATCAATGCGCTGAGAGTGACCCAGAAGCTCAGACTCCCTTCCCAAGCTAATCGTTTTCATCATCGGAAGCGATACAACCACTCCCGACATCTATCGATGACTACATTGTCAGCTTGACTTTATCTCTCTTTTTCAATCTATCCTTCCGCAGGTTTTAACCCGAAATCATACTGTCTGCAACTTCTGAATGATCATTGCCAAGAATCGGGCAGCTTCTCCGCCCGTCGCTGCCCGATGATCGAAGCTAAGCGAGAGTGGCATAATGCGATGCACTTCAACCTTTCCGTCGACGGCGACAGGTTCTTCTCTAATCACTCCCGTACCCAAAATACAGACCATGGGCGGCACAACAATCGGTGTAGCGTAACGACCTGCCAGTGTGCCAAAGTTGCTCAGGGTCATCGTTGCCCCTTTCAGCTCATCTTGAGGTATGGTTCGGCTCTCCACGTCACGACGCATCACATCCAGCCCCTTACGGAGATGTTGCGCAGAACGATTCCCTATATCCCGCATGATCGGTACAAACAGTCCTTGGGTAGAGTCAACAGCCACGCCCAGATGTACCTGCTCAAATAAACGACGACTGAAGGTTTTTCCGTCAAACCAAGCATTAAGCGAAGGCTCAGCCCGGCAAGCAGCAACGATTGCCAGCATCACCCGAACAATGATGTCTTCATCTTTTTTCCAACACTGAATATCCGCATCATCACAAAGAGTCACCGGCACTACCGATTCCCCCGAGACCGTCATGTTCCGAGCCATGTGCTTGCGAACGCCACGCAAGGTTTCAGCGTCCTCTCCCAGAGGGCTAGTATAGGCTGTTTTTTCCACATCCTCAGCCGTAATATTGCCCACCGGTGATGAGGACTCCACCGTGCTAATATCAACACCCAGCCGTTGCGCTAATGCACGCACAGCTGGTGTCGCACGAATTCGCCGACTATCCGCAGTAGAAGGCGATGCACCGATAAAAAACTGCTCATTGTCGGTCGATTCAATCGCCTCTTCCAGCTTGCCGACCACGGTACCGGTATCGGCGTCTTGCACGCCGGCAAACTCCACCAAAGGTTCACCGGTACGAAGCGTTTCACCGGGCTTGCCAAAAAGCTTGCCAATCTCACCGCTTTGTGGCGACGGAACGTCCACTACCGCTTTGGCAGTTTCAACGGAGACCAGTAACTGGTCTTCATCAACCTGATCGCCTTCCTTCACATGCCACTTGACGATATCCGCTTCTGGAATTCCCTCACCCAGATCTGGTAATTTAAAAAAACGCATTGCACACATCCTTGAAAGGTGACAGCAAAATCAAACAGTTACGCTACGACATTATACCTTTTTGGTGCCGCAGATTATTGAAACATCAAAACCTCTTTGATGGCCCGCACGATACGCAACGTACTCGGCAGGTAATGATTTTCCATGCGGTAATAAGGCATGGTGATGTCATAACCCGTTACGCGTTTAACGGGCGCTTGGAGTTCAAAGATAGCTTCCGCGGATACTTGAGCGGCAATCTCAGCACCCACGCCGAAACTCCTGGCCGCCTCATGAGCAATCACACAGTGACCTGTTTTACAGACGGAGGCTAGGATCGTCTCCATATCCAGCGGCTTGATTGTCGCCACATCAATGACCTCTACGCTGACACCCTCGCTTGCCAGCACATTGGCAGCCTCCAGACTCTCCTTGATAGACGCCCCCCAGCTAACCAGCGTGACATCCTGACCTTCTCGCAATGTAAAACAGGTATCCAGTGGCAGAGACGTTCCAGGTTTAGGTAAAGCTTGTTTCTGTAACCGATAAATGCGCTTGGGCTCTAAAAAAATGACCGGATCAGGATCGGCGATGGCCGATAACAAAAGACCGTAGGCACGGACTGGGGATGAAGGAATCACGACACGCAACCCTGGAATATGGGCAAACAGGGCTTCGGTACTTTCGGAGTGATGCTCCGGCGCATGGATACCACCACCATATGGTGCCCGTAAAACCATCGGGCAAGTCAATCTTCCCCGAGTACGATTACGTAAACGCGCCGCATGACTAACCAGCTGTTCCATACAAGCATAAATAAACCCCATGAACTGAATCTCAGCCACTGGCTTCAATCCCTGGCTTGCCATACCGATAGTCATACCGGCAATCAGGGTTTCTGCCAGCGGTGTGTCCATGACTCGCTTGAATCCATACTTCTCTTTGAGACCGATAGTCGCTCTAAACACGCCACCGTTCGTGCCAATATCCTCGCCAAGCAAGACCACATTTTCATCCGCAGCCATTGCGTCGTCCAAGGCTTTATTGACAGCTTCAACCATCACGACCTTAGTCATGACCGACCCCCCCCAACTTCATCTCTTCTTTCTGCTCGGCAAGTCCCTTGGGCAATTTGGCATATTGGTAGTCAAAGAGATCATCAATACTAGGCAATGGCGTAGCCATGTAAGCATCAACTTCTTCCTGTATCTGCTGCGCCACTCGCACCTGAAGCGCGGTCTCTTTCTCTGGACCCCAATCACCCCGACCATGCAGGTAATCCCGCAACCGTTTGATCGGCTCTTTATCCCAAGCATCACGAAGATCATCTGAAGAACGATAGCGAGCGGCATCGTCAGCGGTTGTGTGATCGGACAGTCGATAACTGATGGCTTCAATCACCGTTGCACCCCGCTTATTACGAGCGCGACTCATCGCTTCGCTGATCACTTCATGCAGAGCGATGACATCATTACCATCCACCTGTACGCATGTCAGTCCAGCACCGATACCCTTCTGTGCCAACGTCGGCGCACCACACTGAATGCTACGCGGCACGGATATCGCCCACTGGTTATTATTGATCAGGAAAATGACTGGTAGCTGCCATCCACCAGCAAGATTCAGTGCTTCGAGAAAGTCACCCTTGGAGGTGGCGCCATCCCCACAAACGGTCAGGACTACTCGGTCTTCACCCCGAATTTTGAAGGCCGTTGCAATACCAGCGGCATGAGGCGCCTGCGTTGCAATGGGAACACAATTAGGAAAATCCTGACCGTATGATTTAGAGGCACTGCCCACTTCATTGCCTCCCCAGTAACGGTAGATATCCGCATAACGGACACCACGAGCCACCAACGCAGGCTGATCTCGATAATAGGGAACCAGTACATCACGACGTTCAAGCAGCGTCCCATAAACAACGCCCTGAGCCTCCTGCCCGAGACAAGATGGATAAGTTCCCATCTTGCCGGTTCGCTGTAGCGCAACAGCTTTCTGATCCGCCTGCCGAGCAAATACCATAGTTTCATAGTATTGAATCAGAGTATCGGGCTGCTCGGCCCACCTTGGAAGAGGCTGGGTCAGTGCCGCTTTCTCGTTCAAGTACTGGACCCAGGGCATGGTTTCATGAGTTTTCGTCATATACCCCCCAGTTTTTTCGATGACTGTTTCTTTTCCGATGACTGTTTCAGGCTATTATGCACTCATCTCTAGATTGATGAATTGATTACTTACCGAATTGATAAAAATTCGACATTTCAATGTCATGATATTACTGCTCAATACCCCTTTCAGTGAAACAAACATCATTACGCTTCGCATGAATAACGTTCTGAGCATCACGAGCTCCCTCCTCACACCACAAGATAAATGCACTCATTGGCACTGACGCTTTGACGAACTCCAAGATGGAAAAAACCGTCATCCCGCCTCATCATGATGGTTGGTTATTATTGAATTCATTCTGGCATAGAATTTCAGAGTCATAACAAAAATGCAATACCGCTGACTTATAACAACGCATTGACCGCCATCACCCACACTGAGTTTCCTACTAACTAACATTTTCAGTCAACACACCTTTACGGTAGAAGCACTTGCCAACAGATGACATAACCACTACGCTGAATAACTAAATTAACTAGAAACAACGTAGTCATTTCATGAACGAAACACAGATCGAAAAACGTCGCCATGCTCGGAAGCAGATTAATGAGACTGCATTTGTCTTCGATTCAAACACGGGAGAAAAACTGGGGCAGCTCCTCGATATTTCACGAGAGGGCTTCATGCTACTGAGCATCCGAGAGATAACAGTGCAACAACAGTTGAACCTCACTCTGGAGTTACCAAACACAATCTCAGTCTCCGGACATCACCTTATTAAAGTCTCCGCCAAGTGTGCATGGTGCCAACCATCCAGTTTCAGTCATGATTTCGGAGCAGGCTTCCAAATCACCAGCATTTCGGAACAGGACAACGTCGCACTACAATATTTTATTCGCGATTTTTGAGCGGCTTATCTTTGCAATTTACGGCTATTTTCGCCTACTCCATAGACTAGATATGGAGCAGTAGACAGATAGCGCCGGCTCGACTACAAGCCTTAGCGTGAATATGTTCATCGGTCAGTAACACCCAATCTACTAACGATACAAAACTTTGTACGGTGCGAACTTGTTCAAAAATCCTTGGTATCTTATTATAAGGCCAACTACGGTCTGGCAATATAGCGTGTCGACATTAAGATAAATACTAATTACGTTTTCGATCAGTGATTCCTCTTCCGGTCAATATCGTGATAAACAACCATTCAGCCTATGATTTAATGCCGATAGATCACTGTTTCTCTGCTGTCTCCAACGTATTTCATACCGTAAAAAGTCATTATGAAACGGAGCCCTGTATTTCAATGAGCCGTCCTGCCCAAGTCGTTATCAATCTTCATGCCCTCAAAGAAAATCTCGCTTTTGCACGTCAGATAAGCGGGCGCAAGGTGGTTGGCGTCGTCAAAGCTAACGCTTACGGACACGGTGCATTAACAATCGCAAGAGTGCTGGAGTCCGAGCACATTGACTATCTGGCTGTGGCCTGTATTGAAGAAGCGTGCGAGTTGCGACACAACGGCATACAAACATCCATTCTATTGCTGGAAGGTTTCTTTTCTACCGATGAGCTACCGATCATTGAACAATACAACCTGAGCATCGTCATTCATCATCAAGAGCAGATTGACATGCTCCTCGCCCACCCAAACCAACAACCGCTCGATATCTGGTTAAAGCTGAACTCCGGCATGAACCGAATCGGTTTTCTCTCTCAGGATTATCTCAGTGCTTATCAAACACTAAAAGAGAGCGATAAAGTCCGTAGCATCGTCTTCATGACCCATTTTTCCTGTGCTAATGATTTGGACAGCGATTACACACACCAGCAGCTAACCCTTTTTCAAAAAACAATCTCAGAATTACCCGGTGAAACCAGCCTGTGCAACTCATCTGGCGTATTAGGCTGGCCCCAGGCTCATGGCGACTTGATTCGCCCTGGTCTGATGCTTTACGGCGCATCACCTTTCAATGTCACCCATCCGAAAGCCGATCAACTGAAGCCCGTAATGGAGTTATCATCCGAACTTATCGCCATTCATAATCTGCCCACCAATGTGCCTATCGGTTATAGCGCAGGCTATACCACAAGCCGCCCGACGCGCTCTGGCGTTGTTGCTATCGGCTATGCAGACGGCTATCCCCGCCACACCCCCAACGGCGCCCCTGTTATCATCAACGGTCAGCGCACCCGCATTATGGGCAAGGTCTCCATGGATATGATATCCATTGACTTGACTGAGATGCCAGAGGCAAAAATTGGTGATAAAGTGACACTCTGGGGTGCTGAACTCTCTGCCACAGAAGTGGCTCAACACGCTGGCACCATCCCGTATGAACTATTCTGCAATACTAAACGGGTTGAGTTCAGTTATATTGATACACCTTCGAAGTGACGCCGCCGTGCCTGCCTTCACCAGCGATTGATCATCTTTGTGGAGCAGACGATTGAAACAGTATTCGATGGTTCGCCGTGATGAAAGTGCTTGGACTGATTAATATATGATCATGTTTTTGCCCTGGGGTATATATCGCTACTGAGGCACACGCAACCATTAAATTACTTGGGAGGTACGCATCTAAGAGCAACATACCATCATGCGAGACCCAACACCTAGCGAATGACTGTGCTGTACCCATAACAATCAGTGAATCCATGAGATTCTCCATAATATGAGTGATTGCGAAGCAAAAGTACCGAACTAGCAGCGTCATCATTATATTTTTTATGAACTTAATAACAAATTTAAAATCGAAGTGTAAGAATATAACATTAATCACATCTACATCTACATCTACATCTAATCATAAATGAGGATTATTATGAATATAAACAATAGTGAATCTGAATATTGTCATCCCAGTATCGATATCACTTCCAAATCAGATGAGGCAAGCGCAGCATCTTCAAAAGATAAATTTTACCATAGACCAATGCCATCACAGGAAAGCTCAACATCTCAACCTCCAATCGAATTGAATCAAAGAATCATTCAATTGCTTCAATTAAAATATAACGATCTTAATCTTGATGAAATCATTAAAGTCAATGGTGATATTAAAGAAATAGTATCGAATGTTCAATCTTATCTTGATTCAAACGAACTAACTTCAGGATTTCCTGCTCGAGAGATGTACAGATTATTTATTGACAAAACAAACTGGGATCCTGAACTTGGTTTTTTTATATATGAGAATGAATCAGGTTATTCAAAGGCTCTGCTAAATACTTTTATCAAACTCAAACAAATTCTTTCAAATGGAGAATTTAACTTCAAAAAATTGAGTAGGATTCATGAATTAAGCGTTAAAGGCGTCGCTAATGACACACTGTGTCATCTTGATATTTCAGAAGTCTTCTGCGTGCCCCTCATTTTGGGTTATAACTGCACTAGAAAAGGTTTTATGGAAATTTCAGAGTTAATTAAAAACAAGAAACATTCTTGGATAGCAAACCGATATCCGGTCTATATAGGCAACTGCTGTATCGAACGTGGACTTATTAATCCTCTAATACCTGATCACAAGCCCAACTGTACTATATCTGATGCTGTAGCTGGAATTAATCATAGAATACCTGAAAATAGAATTTATGTATCCGAGTATTTTTATGCCTATAATAAAAAAATTAAAAATATTAAAGCTAATCATAAACATACTCAAGAGGAACGTCAACATCTGATTATAACAGCAATAGCTGAAGTTTGTCGAAATATTCAGATGAGTCATCCATTTCCTGATGGTAATGCAAGGAGTATTTGCATGTCATTTAATGGTTTGCTGATGATCGAAAAAATGTCGCCATCAATCATTCCAGATACGAATATCTTTGATTCGCACTCAATAAAGGAGCTTGTTAAAATCATGTTAGATGGGCAACAACTGTTTCAGGCACTGAGAGTTCCTAGATGCACAACATAAGCGACACACGCTTGCCCGTGAGAAACTCATACGGGGATAGATAGCCTGAAAGACCTTTGCACGACAACCTTATATCGTCACTAATAATCAGTACGTTGTGGGCTTGTCAAGACTACCTGCTACCTAACGATTACCGCTCCTCCACACCTTTCAACGCTTCCCATTGCTGAAGATCGACGCGTCTGGCCAGCCACCAAGCAATAAAGGCAGCCAAAGAGACGATCAGGATTACCAGGGTCGCCAACGCATTGATTTTGGGTGTAACACCCAGCCTCACGGATGAAAAAACCACCATAGGCAGCGTTGTTGAGCCGGGTCCAGAGACAAAGCTTGCGATCACCAGGTCATCCAGCGACAAGGTAAACGACAACAACCAGCCGGCAGACAAAGCCGGTATCATCATCGGAACGGTGATCAGGAAGAAGGTTTTCAGCGGTGAAGCCCCCAGATCCATGGCGGCCTCTTCAATGGAGACATCTACGTCCCGCAGTCGTGATGACACAACAATCGTCACATAGGCCGTACAAAATGTCACATGGGCAATCCAGATCGTTAGCATACCACGGTCCTGCGGCCAGCCAATGCTTTGAGCCATAAACACAAATAGTAGCAACAGTGACAGGCCAATGATGACATCAGGCATAACCAGCAACCCCGTGATCATGCTACTAAACAGTGTCTTGCCACGAAAACGGGTAAAACGCATCATGATATAGGCTGACATGGCTCCTAACACGACGGCCATGGACGCCGCCCAAAAAGCAATTTTCAGACTGTTCCAGACAGCAACCATCATCTGATCGTCCCGAAATAGCTCCAGATACCACTTACCGGAAAATCCGCCCCAAATCGTCACCAGACGCGACTCGTTGAATGAGAAAATCACCAGTATTAGCATCGGTACGTACAAGAAAATCAATCCAGCTACCAGCATCAGGTTGGCGAATGACAAACGCAGTTTCATCGTTCGCCCTCCAGTTCACGGGAGTGAAAATGATTAAACAGTGCAATGGGTAATAGCAGAATCAGCAACATCACCATCGCCAGTGCCGAAGCCACCGGCCAGTCACGGTTATTAAAAAATTCCTCCCATAGCACTTTACCGATCATCAGCGTTTCCGATCCGCCCAGAAGCTGCGGAATGACCACCTCTCCCACAGCAGGGATAAATACCAACATAAAACCTGCAACAATACCGCTGCGAGATAATGGTAACGTCACTCGGAAAAACGACTCCCACGGACGTGCACCCAGATCCTGAGCCGATTCCAGCAGTGAGTTATCCAACTTCACCAAGTTTGCATACAGCGGTAACACCATGAACGGCAGATAGGCGTACACAATACCAATGTATACAGCCAGATTCGTGTTCATAATGATCAGTGGATGATCAATCACCCCCAACCACATCAGGAAGTTATTCAGCAGACCATTGTTTTTCAGAATTCCCATCCAGGCATAGATCCGAATCAGAAATGATGTCCATGACGGCAGCAGTATCAGCAACACCAACAGCGCCTGGTACCGCTTCGATGCACGCGACATGGCATAAGCCATGGGATACCCCAGAAATAAGCAAACACACGCTGCAATGAATGCCATTTTCACAGAAGCTAGGTACGCCGAAACATACAACGCATCCTCCGTCAGGAGCAGGTAATTACCGAGATTGAGAACAATAGTCAGCGCTTCATCAGCATACTGGAAGATCTCTGAATAAGGCGGTATCGCAATCTCGGAATAGGCAAAGCTAATTTTCAAGACGATCGCAAGCGGCGCCAGAAAGAACAGCGCAAGCCACAGATAAGGGGTTCCAATCATCAGCCCTCGGCCAAAACCGCCCCTCAATTCATGCAAGCTCATTAACCACTTCATGAGTTCAGCACCACACTGCTAGTGGAATCCCAGAAGACATACACTTCATCATCCCAATTCGGGTGGTCGGCGGTACGCGCCACGTTCGCCATGTTACACTGAATCACTTTTCCGGAAGGCAACTCCACATAATACACAGAGTGTGCGCCCAAGTAGGCGATATTCGCGACCACCCCTTTAGCCCAGTTATACTCCTCAGCGGGCTTCTCAATAGCCACGACAATTTTTTCCGGACGAACGGCCACCCAAACCTTCCGCTCTTCCAATGAAGTCGTGATACCGTGGCCAATTCGAACCGGTACCGGCAGACTTTCACTGTCGATAATGACGTGATCCGCCGCTTCGTAAACAATCTCACCCTGGAAAATATTGATGGAACCGATGAATTCCGCCGTCATACGACAGTTCGGTGTTTCATAGATATCCATGGGGGTTCCGGTCTGAACGATCCAGCCCGCATCCATAATGCCGATACGATCGGCCATGGTCATAGCCTCTTCCTGATCGTGGGTCACCATCAAGCAGGTGACGCCCACCGTTTCCAGAATCTCCACCACTTCCAGTTGCATCTGGGTTCGAAGCTGTTTATCAAGCGCACCCATGGGTTCATCCAGCAATAATAACTTGGGACGCTTGGCCAGACTGCGTGCCATCGCCACTCGCTGACGCTGCCCACCGGACAACTGATGTGGTTTGCGTCGAGCATATTGCCTCATACGTACCATTTTCAGCAGTTCTGCTACGTGATCGGCAATTTCCGCCTTCGGCAAGCGATCCTGCTTCAAGCCAAACGCCACATTCTGCTCAACCGTCATATGAGGAAACAGCGCGTACGACTGGAACATCATATTAATGGGACGCTCGTAAGGCGGCAAATCGGTAATAACCCGATCATCCAGAAAAATACGACCCTCGGAAGGCTTTTCAAACCCGGCAAGAATCCGCAACAGAGCCGTCTTACCCGAACCGGAAGCACCCAACAGGGCAAAGATCTCACCCTTATTGATGGTCAGACTGACATCATCCACCGCCACAGTTTCACCAAAGTGCTTGCTGACTCGGTCGATGCGCAAAAGCACCTCCTTCTTTTCTCGAGCACTTAATTTTTTCTTGTAAAAGTTGGACGTTACTGGCATGAAAATACGTCTCCATTCAGATGACACCTTAAATGCGTCAGCTGACAACGCGGTTATAACAGAAGGTTTAAAATGCAGTCCATGAGCACCCGATCAGTAGACCGAAAATACTCACCGGATTACCTGATTCATCACTACACAGACAATCATTAACGAGAAAAGTTCCTCACCATCAGTACTGGGCATGGATTCTATCAGCGAAACGAATAACGCCCGCGACAACAAGCTACTACCTAGAGCCACCCCACCATCCATTGACAGCCATAAAACCATCGTAAACAGACAAAGATAAAATCGATTCAATATAGCAGGACGCAGATTACTCATCTCATAAAATAGGATTTTGTGCTGCTCTTTTCTGGCTAATTTTACATAGCGATTAATGACCCTTGGTCACTTGGCCTGCGCCGATAGCTCTCTCTGGTTACGTGAAATACCTTCTGCACGACATTCAACATTCAACATTCAACATTCAACATTTAGGCCGACATGCTTTAAAGCCCGACGAACACTCAAGAAATTTCAACGTTAACACAAGCCAGGAATCATCAAAGAGCCATGAAACACCCCATCAAACATATCGGTCTACTAACCTCCGGCGGCGATGCACCCGGCATGAATGCAGCCATTCGCGCTGTGGCCTGCGCTGGTAAACACTATGACATCGCAGTGACTGGTATCAAAGCGGGTTATCAAGGGTTGATTAACGGCTGGTTCACGCCACTCGAAGATCACGCGTTGATGCATAACCTTTGTCGTGGTGGGACTCTACTAAAATCCTCACGCTGTCAGGCTTTCCATACATCTAATGGACGACGTCAGGCTTGGGAGAATCTAAACCAAGCGGGTATCGACGCACTGATTGTTATCGGTGGCGACGGATCGCTGACTGGTGCCGCTCTATTGGAAGAAGAGTATGCCATTGCCGTCATGGGTATTCCAGCCACTATCGACAACGACATATTCGGTACCGATGCCTGTATCGGTTACGACACCGCAATCAATACCGTTGTGGACGCTATCGACAAGATCCATGACACTGCGCACTCCCACACCCGCCTGTTTTTTATTGAGGTTATGGGACGAGACTCAGGCTTTATCGCATTAAACGCTGGTATAGCCGCCGGCTGCTCTGCCATCCTCATACCTGAGCACAACCAGCCTATTGATGACATCATTCAATCGTTTACAAAAAGGAATTTGGACGATCATCCCTGTATTGTCATTGTCGCAGAGGGGCACAAGAACGGGGGGGCTGCCGAACTGGCCAGTATCACCACCCAGCAGCTACCAGATCATGATATTCGCGTCACTATTCTTGGGCATATTCAGCGCGGAGGCTCTCCCAGCTGTGCTGACAGGGTATTAGCTGGGCGTTTGGGTATCTATGCTGTCGAACAGCTGCTTTCCGGAGCCAGCGGTATGATGGCAGCAGTTCAGCATCATCAGATACGTAGTCTGCCACTCATGGAGACTGTCAGAACAAAACCTACGTTCCAAAATGACCTGTTTCGGCTATCAAACATTCTGGCAATGTAATATATATCACCCAACAAGAGCTCTTGAAATGAACAGTGCTCTTGAAATGAAACCAAATAATCCATGATCATTCACTGATCGAAACATAACCCTAATCTTTGTCAGTCACTGATAACAATTCAAAGTAACTTGACTCCTAATTGATAATGATTCTTAATTGTTATAGCATTCACCATTCGTCAGAACCCGTATTGGATGTTTAACTGCCACAGGAGGAACACCACTCTAATGACGTTAACATTGGGCGATCTAACCGTCGGAGACAGCGGAACCATCACTGGCTTCACCTCCGATCAGCGCGCCTACCGGCGCAAGCTTCTCAGCATGGGTATGACCCCAGGAACCAGTTTCCGAGTGTGCCGTGTTGCTCCTCTGGGCGACCCCATTGAGCTGGAGCTGCGTGGTTTTCAATTAAGTTTGCGCAAGGATGAAGCACGTATTGTCAAGGTCACCGGGTAAAGTAACATGTCAGATTCCTTTACCATCGCCGTTGTCGGCAATCCCAATACAGGTAAAACTAGTCTGTTCAACGCCATGACTGGTACACGTCATCGGGTCGGTAACTGGCCCGGAGTCACCATTGAAAAAAAAACCGGTGAATACGACTTCCATGGTAAGCACATTACCCTTGTCGACCTTCCCGGTACTTATTCACTGGATGTTCTCAGTGAAAACATCTCTCTAGATGAACGTATTGCCCGTGACTACGTACTAGCCGGCCATGCCGACCTAATCATCAATATCATTGATGCATCCAATCTTGAGCGTAATCTCTACCTCACCACGCAGCTGCTGGAAATGAAACAGCCCATCATTGTTGTGCTCAACATGATGGACATGCTCAAAAAGAAAGGCATGAAACTGGATGTCACTCAACTGGGGCAATTACTGGGCTGTCCAGTCGTACCGGTGGTAGCCATTAGTGGAGACGGCATAGAAAACCTCCAGATGGTGATTAATCACACGATTAAGAATCCGTCGACGCCTGCTCAGCACAATACCGTTCCTTCAAACGATTTACATCTCGCCATCCGTCAACTGGCAGAGTCACTAACGCTGATCGCTGAACGTCATCACGTTGCAGCGGATTGGCTGGCACTCAAACTGCTAGAAGGCGACAGTGACCTGGAACAGTGGCTAAACAGCGATACACTGTATATCGTCCAGTGTAGTCGCACGTCACTGGAAGCAACCTGCGGGGAAGATGCTGATATCCTCATTGCAGATGCCCGCTATCGTTTCATCAGCAATATAACGGGTCAAGTGCTAGAGCGTTGTGGCACTCTGTCGGAAAGCATCAGCGCCAAAATTGATGCCGTCGTTTTGCACCGAATACTGGGTCTACCCATCTTCCTCGGCATAATGTACTTGCTATTCCTGTTCACCATTCAGGTGGGTAGTGCCTTCATCGATTTCTTTGATATTTTCAGCGGCATCCTTCTGGTGGATGGCGTGCGCTACCTCCTGATCCGCATAAACGCTCCAGAATTTCTGACTACCCTGCTGGCTGACGGTGTGGGCACGGGCATCCAAACCGTTTCAACCTTTATCCCTGTCATTGCCTGCCTGTTCCTGTTTCTTTCGATACTGGAAGACTCCGGCTACATGGTTCGTGCCGCTTTTGTGATCGACCGTGCGATGAACGCTGTCGGACTTCCAGGTAAATCCTTCGTTTCGCTTCTCGTGGGCTTTGGCTGTAACGTACCCTCTATCATGGGTGCGCGCACCATGGATAATCCTCGGGACAGAATGCTGTCAATCATGATGGCGCCTTTTATGTCCTGTAGCGCACGTCTGCCGGTCTATATTCTCTTTGCTGCTGCATTCTTCCCCTATAACGGCCAAAATGTAGTGTTTTTGCTGTATTTGACGGGTATTGCCGTAGCCCTGTTAACAGCGGCCATCATGAAGCGCACCCTGCTTCCCTCTGCATCTGTCCCGTTTATTATGGAGCTGCCTGACTATCACCGCCCTCAGGTCAAACAGGTACTACTTCACACCTGGGATCGCCTGAAAGTTTTCATTCTTGGTGCCGGCAAAATTATAGTTCTCGTTGTCACCGTGCTAAGTATACTGAACTCCATGGGTACTGATGGCACCTTCGGAAATCAAAACACAGATAAGTCGGTACTGAGTGAAGTCGGCCGTACCATTACGCCCATATTCTCCCCTATGGGTATGACTGAAGCGAATTGGCCCGCTGCTGTGGGGATCTTCACGGGTATCTTTGCAAAAGAGGCCATTGTTGGCACCCTTGATGCCATGTACAGCCAGCTCGCAGGTGCTTCATCTGTCAATATCAGTGATGAATATAGTCTCTGGGGCGGCATTACAGAGGCTTTTGCGACCATCCCTGGACATTTAGCGGCTATTGGTAGCCGTCTCGCTGACCCCTTGGGCATCCAGATTGGCATCATCTCTGATAGCGGTGCTGTGGTCGAAGAACAGGGTATGGCTGCTACCAACTTAAGTGTTATGCAACAGCTATTTGCCACCAAAGCCGCCGCCATTGCCTATCTTCTCCTGATTCTTCTGTACACCCCCTGTGTCGCTGCGCTCGGCGCAATCTACCGAGAAACCAGCATGCGTTGGACCGTATTTATCGCCTCATGGACGTTTTTCATGGGCTATCTCGCAGCCACGCTATACTATCAAGCATCCATTTGGATCCAGAACCCTGTCAGTGCAACTAGCTGGATCGCCGGTATGCTAACAATTTTTATCGCAGTCACCTTGGGGCTGCGTCGGTTCGGCAGTATCGAAATGAACAACAAAGTGCCGGTAACAGTCGCCCATAGCAAGAGTTGTTGCAACTCATAATGTTGATACCTCTGAAAAACTACTTGGCCACACAGGGTCAAGCAAGCTTAGATGAGCTGTCTAAGCACTTTAAAAGCAGCCCAGATGCACTCCGTGGCATGTTATCTCATTGGCTCAAAAAAGGCCGCGTTCGCAAAGAAACACTAGCCTGTAACAAAGGTTGCGCTTCCTGTCCTCCAGAACAAACTGAGATCTACTGCTGGCTGGGTCCACGAGTTGCAAAGCCCGAACAAATCCCTCACTCCCAACTTGTCTAAGTGATGACTTCATGATACGTGAAACTGGCATCTCGGGTATGGCACTATACCGCTGACGAAAGAGAGCCTCTGCCGAGTAAGGGTAAATTCAGTTATTCATCTATCCAAGCACGTTTGAATGTGCTCTAACCTTCATAAGCATGACGGTATTGTTACACCGTATGATTCAAACCTCTGTCGTTTGCACATCCTCCGGAAAGTCGTCTTCTATAGAGCGTCTAAGATTCTCTAAGTCTTCTCTTGGCAACAGCAAATTCCCTCGGCAACGCTGATAGAAACGACTCAACGTTTCTGCACAAGAATGTAAAGGGTGCATCAAAAGAGCACGACCCTGTTTGCCCTCTTTGTATCCATTGCGAAGAGAGTAGCCTACACATCCAATAACCCCTATAAAAGTAGCAGCGAATGCGACTACCCCTCCAATTAGCAGTAAAGGTGCGTTTACCGCTTGCTCAGTGGTGGTCGTCGCCCCTGTTGTAGTAGATTTGGCTCTCGTCACTCTACCTGGGCCGGTAGTTACGACGGTACAATTAATATCCTTACAGTTTTCAACCATCACATCTTTAGGATCAGCTAACGTCCAGACAGAGGCATTAGAATCACTTGCATTTGCTGTCAGTGTACAGTTGTCAGCCGTGCTATCGGAGATTGTATTTACAGAATCACTCATGACGCCCTCATACGTAGTGGGGACAATAGCAACCATTGAGTTGTTCCCATGAGCTGTAGCTGTAGAGTCTATAAATGTACCGTTTTTAATGATAACACCATTGTATACCACTGACGTAGCAATACCGACTCGTGTATGATCTCCGTGTGTTGTACAGTGGCATCCGCTTACATAATCGCTTGAGCTTTTAGGGTGACCCTCCATGACTCCTGATACACAACCGATACTTGCGTAGTTTGCCACTGAATTAATTCTACAGCCTTTAATCGTGTTGTTGGTAGTTTTTGGAAAGCCGTCCATCACTCCTGAAAGACAACCTCCCGTTACGTCAGCAGTAGACAGCGCCGTAAGAGTACAATTTTCTACCTTACAATTTTCAATGCAAGTATAGCCGTCCATATACTCGGTTATTATGCCGTTATTAAGATCCACGCTTATCCCATACCCCTCTACAAGAGGCGATGTAACATGGCTATCCGTTACCGTGACGAATTTTATGCTGGCATTCCCTGTCATGAAACCGGCAATTACCGAGGAACAGTCTGCGCTGAAAATGTTCGCACCGA
Source organism: Endozoicomonadaceae bacterium (assembly GCA_023146365.1). GTDB lineage: Bacteria > Pseudomonadota > Gammaproteobacteria > Pseudomonadales > Endozoicomonadaceae > Kistimonas. Next base: position 2,862 of record JAGLCE010000020.1, on the reverse strand, counting down.
TGACAGTAAGATTTTTAATGACACCATGACCTGAAAGTACCTGTGTCAGACAGCAAGTCACGCCTGAAATAGCGTAACCGTTTCCATCTAAAACACCGCAAAAATTGTTCATTGGCGCTTTAAATCCACTCCCATCAAGATTCTGGGTAAACCGATAAGTTCCGTTAGCCGGAAAGTCAGGGTCCCTACCAATTTTATTTAACATTTCAATATTATTGATATCTTTCGGGATATCTTTCATATTTTTTGGATTTGTAGAGGCTGTTTTTCTATCAGAAAGAGGATCTGTATTGGTTTTATCGCTTGCTCCACTATAGTTAACAGTAGATAAAAATACGACACTTTGAAGTATAAAAGTTGCGCAAGGACAACATAGCTTAACGAGTGAAGCGACTATTTCTTTCGGTTTAAATGTTACGTTAAAGTCCCCCATTTTTTTACCACCCGTGGAAAACAGGCTAGTAAAAAAAGAAGACGCGGTTTTTATAGCTGTGGAGAATCGGCTCTGCTTTGATCGATTTTTGGGAGGAATATCGTATTTAGTATTATTGCAGTTTTCTTGATAGAAGGAAGAACGGTTGCCTTCTGAACTGCCCTGATAGCCTTGATCATCCTCTAAATTAACAGTTCTGTTATGTCTATTGTGGTATATATCATTTGAGGTAGCGACAAAATCAACATGAGGTAAATGTAAATTAGTTGCTTGTTGATCTGCTTCAGATAAATGGCTTGTAACTCTTCTGGCATTTCTGGCATTTCTGGCATTTCCGGTTAATACGGTATCAGTTAAGTCATGATACGTTTCGCCTCTGTTGTTTATGTCCACATCTTCCGAATAAGGTGAGTTAATCATGGTGACAGGTTTGATAATTGATTGCATTTAAAGATAGTCCTACATTAAAAGTGTTGAAGATATAAAGATTGCTTTACCGCTTACACAAGACAAACTTAAAGTAATTATCATATTCGACTTCAATCATAAAAAACAGTTCATAAAAAATCAGCCTGAAATTTAGATGGATGTCAATTAATACTCATCGTCAAATCAACACATAAAATAACGCGACTGCGTCATATTCGTTTTAGTGTTGTGATAGGAATAAAAGGTGTTAGAGTGATTAATCATCATTAAAAATAAATACCAATTTTGATTGTCTTTATTGTTAACACTGATCATGAGACAAATATTGTAATTTATTGTAATTATTAACCTTTCAACTAGACGTTCATGCCATGCATGATCGAAGCCTATTTATTTGATTACTTCATGATACGTGAAACTGGCATCTCGGGTATGACAGACGAAAGAGAGCCCCTGCCAAGGAGCATCTCGGTCTGATTGCCGGAATGCTCTTTGAATCGGCACGGATGGAAGGTTACAACATAGCAAACACCAGTATTATAGGGAGGAGAATGGCTCACATTACGCCTTCCTGGCGCTCAAAATGCCTGGGAATTCCTCGGATAATAATAACGCAATTATAAAATCTAGAGAGAACTCAGCATAACTCAACACAGCCGATCATATTCTGGTAAAATATCGGCATGCAAAAATCCTTCACACTTTTCGTTTCAACCACTGACCTAAATCATCCAATTCTTCATAGTCTTGATGATACGGAAGCGTTGTTGGACTGGTCAGATATTGAAAAGTTGCTCTCCTTAATTTACGCGTCTAAAACAGGTCGCCCCAGCTACCCGCCGAGTGATAAAAAGAGCCTATAGAAATCGTCCACTGAAACAGCTACCTTTGAATAAACATTTGTGGCCAGCCAAAGCTCTATTCAGACTAGGACTAGATATGCTTCGTAGAGTGTTGAAAAATGAACATTCAAAAAATGATCAAATAGATTCCAAGCTCTGCTTCAAGCTTTGTTCCGTACATAGCCGAAGGGCATGAAGATTGGCAGATTGTCGAGAAATAAAATTGATGATGCTCAATTTATAATCAACATTCGCCCGCAAAAAGCCTTAAACTACCTTAATCCGATTGAGTTTTTATCGGATATTCTCCATGGTGTGTCACAACTCTGTTATGCGGAATTAGGTGCGTCAAAAAACCGGTGAGTGGTACTATAATGATTATGTGGCGTTAAATATTCTGCTAAACTTTCTAGTGAGTGATAAAATTCGAAAATTTTAATGATCTTGATTAAATCAGCTACTTATGTTGAGGCCATCCAGATGGATAATTATAATTAATAAAATCAAACAAAAATCAGAGTGGCATTACTACCGATCCAATTAAAATTGAACAAAAAAGTCATGTTATATTTGACAGGTACTTAGAAAATGAAAAAGGATTTCTCAAGAAGATTGAAAGGTTTTACCATGCTAGAGTTGCTGATAAGTATGGCAATCTCTTGTATTGTTGTTATTTCTGCTTCACCGTATGTGTCAAAAATGGTGTCCAAACATCGTATGGATACTGAAGTAACTAACTTTCGTGCATCGCTTGGATATGCCCGATCTGTAGCGTTAAATAAAAATATGTGGGTAACGATTAGAAAAATAAATACTTGGAGTGACGGATGGTATATCTTTACGGATGAGAATAATGACGGAGTAAAGAATAACCTCGATGAAGTATTAAAAACTCATCAACTGCCTCCTAATAGTCTAAAAATTGACTGGTCCAGAGATATCAGTCGACTTTCTTATGGTCCACGCGGTACGACCAATGGGGCGACACAGAACACCGCACGTTTTTGCCTCATGGAGAGTCAGAATACAACCCATGCATTTAACACGGCGATTATTTTCAATACTATTGGTAGAACACGAATTGTCCAAGGAACGACTGTGGTATGTTAGGGCAAAAACATCATCATATTTTAATCAGTCCAAGCACTTTCATCATGT
>JAGLCE010000002.1 GCA_023146365.1 Endozoicomonadaceae bacterium | reverse complement strand
ATAATGTCGTCATGCAAAGGTCTCATTTAAAAGAAATTGTAAGTAATCACATGAAAGATTCTGATGTTCGTTTGAATTAGATAATACTCTTGTATCGCAGTTATGATATTTTAGGCACCATATGAATGCTTTTGTAGCTTTACTGGTCAAGGAGTAACGGCCAATGAGTCGGAGTTGCCAAAGATAGAACGCTTAAGAGAGCCTCTAAAAACCGCTTCTCAGCCCCAAAAATTAGCTAACCACTCAGCCAGCAGTTAATCCACTCTATCGACAAAAGCAAAAGTTTGCATTATGACTCAATAGAAACGAGTTTTTTTTGTAAACGCCACTTAGCTGAGGACGGACATTCTTCCGGCTCATGGTACGTTTTAGCTTGGATAATAGGTTTAAATCATTCTGAGGATCAACAAACCAAGTTGCATGGCGCTCGACTCAAACCATGTCAGGTGGCTATTATTTTAGCTTTTCGAGGTTTTTAGAGTTGCCCTTAATGCACTTTTGCCTGCCATATGGTATTCTGGTCTACTTGGCGCTATCGGTGGTGGCGCTGTAGAAGGTATTTCTAAGCTAGACATAGCAGGCGATTTATCAGTAATTGATACGCAACTGTTCAGTTTGATGAGTTGCTAGTTGAGACTAGATGTTTTTACTCATATAATTCGACATTATCAGAGTTCTCGTAGGCTATGAGTGATATAACAACACAGATAGTCGGGATGAGTCCGACTGAGAATACGAGCCGTGTAATGAAGAAAATAGATCACGCACGGTCGGTTCGGCTCTGCGTTAATACATAAGCCTATGGTGGGACTTTTACCGTTCATGCAGTTAACTTACAAGCGCAACGCCTTGGCTGGTCAGAGTGAAAGGGGTATCCCTAAGTCGCTGGTCTATCGGGTTATTCTTGTCCAAATGGCTGTTACGGCTATCATGGCGCTGGGTCTGCTGGTGGTTGACCGAATTATGGCGATGTCAGCCCTTTTGGGTGGCTTGATCTGCTTGCTCCCCAATGCATGGTTGGTGCGTAAGACCTTTGCCTTCGCTGGCGCACAGTCCGCTCAGCGCATAGTGAATAGCTTCTATCAAGGTGAAGCCGGAAAATTTTTGTTGACCTTTTGCGGATTTGCACTGGTATTTGCTTGGGTTCGCCCCCTCCATCCGTTAATTCTAATGAGCGCATTTGTCGTAGTACAGGCGGTGAACTGGTTTGCCCCGGTCATTCTAAATAGCAGGGTTAGCTGACGAGAGCACGTTTATGTCAAGCAATGGACAAACATCATCTGAATATATTGTTCATCACCTGCAGAATCTGACGTATGGTCAGCTTCCTGCAGGTTTTGAACGCTACGATGGCAGCACGCTGAGTGAGGCTACGTGGACGATCGCCCGTGGTGCTGAAGAAGCACAGGCCATGGGGTTCTGTGCGTTTCATGTGGACAGCCTGTTTTGGTCAATATTTCTCGGGCTGATATTTATTGGCCTGTTTCGTTGCGTTGCGAAAAAGGCAAACAGCGGCGTTCCCGGTGGACTGCAAAATTTGGTGGAAACCATCGTTGAGTTCGTAGACGGTAGCGTTAAGGATACGTTTCACGGCAAGAGTAAGGTGATCGCTCCACTGGCGTTGACCATTTTTGTCTGGGTATTTCTGATGAATCTGATGGATCTGGTGCCGGTGGACTGGATACCGAGTCTAGCGACGCTGATTGGCATCCCGTACATGAAGATCGTGCCATCCACTGATCCAAATATCACTTTGGGACTCTCTCTTAGCGTGTTCGTCTTGATCATCTTCTACTCCATCAAGGTGAAAGGCTTTGGCGGCTTTATCGGTGAGCTGACGTTGCATCCGTTCAACAGTCCGAACAAGGCGATACAAGCGCTATTCATACCGGTGAATTTTCTTCTGGAATTTGTTACACTGATAGCCAAACCGATCTCTTTGGCGCTACGACTGTTCGGCAACTTGTATGCGGGTGAACTACTATTTATTCTGATTGCGCTGGTTGGTTGGTTTCAGCTGCCCATGCACTTTCTTTGGGCGGTCTTCCATATTCTGGTTATCACACTGCAAGCGTTTATCTTCATGATGTTGACGATTGTTTACCTCAGCATGGCTCATGAGGATCACTGACTTATCTCCAGGGGAGAAGAGCGGGATAAGAAATATGCGTCCTGCATTGTCGTTCTGGGGGTTAACTAGCAACCGTTGTTCTAACTTTACTCACATAAAACGACACTGTCGGGGGAAAATCTAATGGAATTAGTTGTAGGTATGACCGCTATTGCAGTTGCACTGCTGATCGGCTTCGGTGCCTTGGGTACTGCTATCGGTTTCGGTTTGCTGGGCGGTAAGTTCCTCGAAGGTGCTGCACGTCAGCCCGAGATGGTGCCGATGTTGCAAGTCAAAATGTTCATCGTGGCAGGTTTGTTGGACGCTGTTACCATGATCGGTGTTGGTATTGCGTTGTTCTTCACCTTTGCTAACCCGTTCATCGGACAGGCGGCTACCGTTCTGCACTAATTATTGAAGTTAATGGTTATGAGTGTGCGTCGACCCGATAAAACGGAGATTTTCGAGCGACTCAACGACTAGGACAGTAACAGAAACGGTAGGTATTGGCGTGAACATCAATGCGACAATTATCGGCCAATCGATAGCCTTTCTCGTTTTCGTGTGGTTTTGCATGCAGTATGTGTGGCCACCGATCATGCAGGTGCTATCTGATAGGCAGAAAAAGATAGCCGAAGGCTTGGAAAATTCGATTCGTGCATCACGAGATTTGGAGCTGGCCCAGACAAAGGTCGCTGACAAACTGCGTGAAGCGAAGAAGCAGGCTCAGGCCATCATTGAGCAGGCCACCAAACGGGCGACTCATCTCATTGATGAGTCGAAAGAACAGGCTCGTGCCGAAGGCGAACGCCTGAAAGTGGCGGCCCAGGCAGATATTGAACAGGAAGTGAATCGGGCTCGCGAACTACTGCGTGCTGAAGTGGCAACTTTGGCTGTAGCTGGTGCCGAAAAAATTCTGGGTTCGCATATCGATCACGGTGCAAACGGCCAGCTGGTAGATCAGCTGATCTCTGAGCTCTGACAGGGGGCGTGTTATGGAACTGACCACATGTGCCCGGCCTTACGCAAAAGCTGCGTATGCAGTGGCCAGCGAAAAAAACGCCCTGCAGTCATGGTCAGACATGCTGCGAACAAGCGCAGCTGTCAGTGAAAATGACAAGATTCACCGAGTGCTTTCCTCGCCGGTGCTGACTAGCCGTGAACGGGCGGATGAATTTATCTGCGTGTGTGGCGACAGTCTGGATCAGTCAGGAAAAAACTTCATTTACACCTTGGCGGACAACAAGCGAATCACACTGCTGCCACAGATCGCCGACATCTTTGATCGGCTCAAGGCCGAGCAGGAGTGCACTGCTAATGTGGAAATCATTTCAGCTTTCACACTGCAGCCCGAACAGCTAGATTCTCTTGCAGAGAAAATGTGTAATCAGCTTGGCTGCGAGGTGAAGCTGCACACGACTGTGGATGAGAGTTTGATCGGAGGCGTGATTATCCGAGCAGACGACATGGTGATAGATGGCAGTGTCCGCACCAAGCTAGCGAAGCTGGCTGAAGCGATGAATTCCTAGTTTAGAAAGAGCTGACGGTTAAGAGGCAGGACATGCAGCAACTGAACCCATCTGAAATCAGTGACATCATCAAGAGCCGTATTGACAGCCTTGATGTGTCCAGTGAAGCCCGTAACGAGGGCACTATCGTCAGCGTTTCTGACGGTATCGTACGTATCCATGGTCTTGCCGACGTTATGTATGGTGAGATGATTGAATTCCAAGGCGGCGTTTATGGTATGGCGCTGAACTTGGAGAAGGACTCAGTCGGCGCCGTGGTACTGGGTGGTTACCAACATCTAGCCGAAGGGCAGACCGTCAAGTGTACGGGTCGAATTCTAGAAGTGCCGGTGGGCCCGCAACTGCTGGGGCGTGTCGTCGATGCTCTGGGTAACGCCATTGATGCCAAGGGTCCAATTGTCACCGAGCAATCGTCTCCAATAGAGAAAGTTGCCCCCGGCGTTATTGATCGGCAATCGGTCGACCAGCCGGTTCAGACGGGTTACAAGGCGGTTGACGCCATGGTGCCCGTTGGTCGCGGGCAGCGTGAGTTGATCATCGGTGACCGTCAGACCGGCAAGACCGCATTAGCCATCGACGCCATCATCAACCAGAAAAACACCGGCATTAAGTGTATTTATGTGGCGATTGGCCAGAAGCAATCTTCCGTCGCTAACGTAGTACGCAAGCTGGAAGAGCATGGCGCGATGGATCACACCATCGTCGTTTCCGCTGCCGCTGCTGATCCTGCTGCCATGCAGTTTCTAGCACCGTTCGCCGGTTGCTCCATGGGTGAATATTTTCGAGATATCGGTGAAGATGCCCTGATCATTTATGATGACCTGACCAAGCAGGCTTGGGCTTACCGCCAGATCTCCTTGCTGCTGCGTCGTCCACCAGGCCGTGAAGCGTATCCTGGTGATGTTTTCTACCTCCACTCCCGTTTGTTGGAGCGTGCTTCCCGAGTTAATGCTGACTACGTTGAGAAGCTGACCAACGGTAAAGTGAAGGGGCAGACGGGCTCTTTGACGGCGCTTCCGATCATCGAAACCCAAGCTGGTGATGTTTCTGCGTTCGTACCGACCAACGTTATTTCCATCACTGACGGGCAGATTTTTCTGGAAACTGACCTGTTCAACGCGGGTGTTCGTCCGGCCATGAACGCGGGTGTCTCGGTATCACGTGTGGGTGGTGCAGCGCAGACCAAAATTATTAAGAAACTGGGCGGTGGTATTCGTATGGCACTGGCTCAGTACCGTGAACTAGCGGCTTTCGCTCAGTTCGCTTCCGACCTCGATGACGTGACTCGGAAGCAGTTAGAGCATGGTCAGCGCGTCACTGAGCTGATGAAGCAGAAGCAGTATGAGCCGATGTCTGTCGCCGAATTGGGTATCGTTTTGTATGCTGCGGACAAGGGCTACTTGAGTGATATCGAAATCAATAAGATCGGTGCATTTGAGGCTGCTTTGCTGTCATTCGTTAATGCGGAATGTGTAGAGCTGATGGCCACTATAAACGAAACCGGTGGTTTCGACAGTGAGATCGAAGCTGGCATTAAAGAGGCTATCGAGAAACTCAAGGCCACCCAGACTTGGTAAATGGCGGCAAGGTTGTAGGCTTGCCTGCAGCCCGACGTTGAGGAACGCATATGGCAGGCGCAAAAGAGATACGCACGCAAATTGCGAGTATTAATAGCACGCAAAAAATCACCAGCGCCATGGAGATGGTGGCAGCGTCCAAGATGCGCAAGGCGCGGCAGCGTATGGAGCATTCCCGTCCTTACGCAGATCGCATTCGTCAAGTGGTGGGTCATGTGGCCAATGCCAACCCAGAGTACCGTCACATCTACATGCAGGAGCGTGATGTGAAGCGGGTGGGATTCATCGTGGTCGCCAGTGATCGCGGACTGTGTGGCGGTCTAAACAGCAATCTTTTCAAATCCACAGTGCAATCTATGAAGGGATGGGACGATCAGGCAATCGATATCGATCTTTGTCTGATCGGTAGCAAAGCAGCCGCTTTCTTCCGTAGCTTCGGTGGCAATGTGTCTGCAGCTATCAGTCATCTGGGTGATGAACCGAACATTGCTGATCTGATTGGCGGCATTAAGGTCATGTTGGACGCTTATGATGAAGGTCGTATTGATCGACTGTTCGTGATGTACAATCGGTTTGTAAACACCATGTCCCAAAGACCGATCAACCTCCAGTTGTTGCCACTAAAACCGGATGAGAATAAAGAATTGAAACACCACTGGGACTACATCTACGAGCCCGACGCCAAGAAGTTGCTTGACGGGCTTTTGGTGCGTTACATTGAGTCTCAAGTGTATCAGGCGGTTGTTGAGAACAACGCCTGTGAACAGGCGGCTCGTATGGTAGCGATGAAGAGCGCAACCGATAATGCCGGTGATCTAATCACCGAACTGCAACTGGTTTACAATAAGGCACGCCAGGCGGCGATTACGCAAGAAATCTCCGAAATCGTCAGTGGCGCTGCTGCGGTATGATGGTAACCAATCATTTTTACAGGGTGAGGAATCAATCTAATGAGTAGCGGTCGCATCGCACAAATAATCGGCGCCGTTATCGACGTAGAGTTTCCGCGCGAAAACGTACCCAAAATATACGACGCGCTGACCGTTGATAGCAAGGAACTGACCCTTGAGGTTCAGCAACAGCTGGGCGACGGAATGGTTCGTACTATCGCCATGGGCTCCACCGAAGGTGTGGCCCGTGGTCTGTCTGTCAATAATACCGGTAACCCGATCAAAGTTCCCGTGGGCATACAAACCCTAGGTCGGATTATGGATGTGTTGGGTAACCCCATTGATGAAAAGGGACCCATCGGAGAAGAAGAGCGATTAGCTATTCATCGAGCGCCTCCCAGCTACGCCGACCAAGCAGCCACCAGTGAGTTGCTGGAAACCGGTATCAAGGTCATCGACTTGATCTGTCCATTCGCCAAAGGCGGTAAGGTCGGCCTGTTCGGCGGTGCTGGTGTAGGTAAGACGGTTAACATGATGGAGCTGATTCGTAACATCGCCATTGAGCACTCCGGTTTCTCCGTGTTTGCCGGTGTGGGCGAGAGAACTCGGGAAGGTAATGATTTCTATCATGAAATGATGGAGTCTGATGTACTGGGTAAGGTGTCGTTGGTTTATGGCCAGATGAATGAGCCGCCAGGTAACCGTCTAAGGGTGGCGCTAACCGGCCTGACCATGGCCGAGAAGTTTCGTGATGAAGGTCGTGACGTACTGTTGTTCATTGATAACATCTACCGTTACACGCTGGCGGGTACTGAGGTATCGGCACTGCTGGGTCGGATGCCGTCTGCGGTAGGTTATCAGCCGACGCTGGCGGAAGAGATGGGTGTACTGCAGGAGCGAATCACGTCGACCAATGCTGGCTCCATCACATCCATTCAGGCTGTTTATGTGCCTGCCGATGATTTGACCGATCCATCGCCAGCCACCACATTTTCCCACTTGGATGCGACCGTGGTACTGAGTCGTAACATCGCAGCCAAGGGTATCTATCCGGCGATTGATCCACTGGATTCCACCTCCCGTCAATTGGATCCGCTGCTCATTGGCCAGGAGCATTACGACGTTGCCCGTGGCGTTCAAACTGTTCTGCAACGCTACAGGGAGCTGAAGGATATCATCGCTATCTTAGGCATGGATGAGCTGTCCGAGGAAGACAAACAGACAGTGAGCCGTGCTCGTAAGATTGAGCGTTTTCTGTCCCAGGCTTTTTTCGTGGCGGAAGTTTTCACAGGGTCTCCTGGCAAATACGTCTCCCTGAAAGAGACGATTCGTGGCTTCAAGAGTATTCTTGAAGGTGAGCACGACGCGTTGCCGGAGCAGGCATTCTACATGGTGGGCTCCATCGACGAAGCCGTCGAGAAAGCGAAGACCCTGTAATTATCAGGCAGATCGATAGGTGGGTGGTGTTGTTTATTTACGCTGCTTCTCCTACTGGCTTAAGCGGAAACGTCTGAGGGGAATAATATGGCGATCACTGTACATTGTGACATCGTTAGTGTCGAAGAAGAGATTTTCTCAGGACTGGTAGAACATATGATTGCAACCGGTTCGGAGGGTGATCTTGGCATCTTTCCGGGGCACGCGCCATTGCTGACAGCGCTGAAGCCCGGCCCGATCCGTATTTCGAAACAGAATGGTGAGGAAGAGGTCTATTATATTTCTGGCGGCTTCTTGGAAGTTCAACCCAGCCAAGTAAAAGTCTTGGCGGATACAGCCAAGCGTGCTGGGGATATGGACGAGGCAGCCGCTCTCGAAGCCAAGAAACAGGCAGAACGAGCGTTGTCCAATCAGCAGGGTGAGTTCGACTATTCTCGTGCGACGACTCAATTGGCAGAAGCGGCAGCCCAGTTGCGTACGCTACAGGCGATCCGCAAAAAACTGGGTAAACGATAAATTACAACTGTCGCATAGCGGTCTGGCTAAAAAGCAAGGTTGTTATACAGACGTCATATTGAGTTTTCTTGATATATCAGACTTTCTTGTACGCTGACAAAAACGGTGCTTACGCACCGTTTTTTATTCCACCGTTACTGATTTTGCCAAGTTCCTCGGCTGATCCACATCCGTGCCTTTGATAATCGCCACATAATAGGACAATAACTGTAGCGGAATGGTGTACAGAATCGGTGCAATAATATCGTGCACTTTATCCAGCGCAATGACCTGAATGTCGTCACCAGCCACAAGATGAGCATGTCGATCAGTGAACACGTAGAGCTGACCACCACGGGCGCGCACCTCTTCCATGTTGGATTTAAGCTTTTCAAGCAGCTCATTGTTAGACGCGACTACAACGATTGGCATATGACTGTCAATCAGTGCTAGAGGACCGTGTTTGAGCTCTCCGGCCGCATAGGCTTCTGCATGGATATAGGAGATTTCTTTCAGTTTTAACGCACCTTCCATGGCAATCGGATACATCGTTCCCCTCCCAAGGAACAGACTGTGATGCTTGTCCGCAAACGCTTCCGATAGTACCTGAATCGAATCATTCAGCATCAGCACACCACGAATCATATGAGGCAGTGTGCGCAACTCACGGACAATTTCCGCTTCCTTGTCCGCATCAATCTGTCCCGTAACACGCGCTGTGACGGTCACCAGCATTAGCAGCGCAGTTAGTTGCGTCGTGAAGGTCTTGGTGGATGCCACACCGATCTCTGGGCCAGCACGGGTCATAAACGACATGTCGGATTCACGGACCAGTGAAGATCCGGGTACGTTGCAAAGCGTCATGCTGCTAATGAATCCCTGTTTTTTTGCCATTCGAAGCGCGGCTAGTGTGTCAGCGGTTTCGCCGGACTGGGAAATGGTCAGGAACAGGCAATCTTCCGGAACAAATGCCTTGCGGTAGCAAAACTCAGAAGCGATCTCGGCTCGGCAGGAGATGCCGTACTGCTCAAACCAGTATCGGGCCACCATGGCGGCATGGTAGCTGGTGCCGCAGGCGATGATCTGCACCGCACGAATCTTGCGCAGGGTCTCCTCCGCATTGTGGCCAAAGGATTCCACTACGACCTGGTCATTGACCAGACGGTCTTCAAGGGTGCTAGCAACGGCATCAGGCTGCTCGAAGATCTCTTTCAGCATAAAGTGACGATAAGATCCTTTGTTACCCGCATCATGATCTAGGTCGCTGGCGATGATATTTCGCTCAACGATTCGTTCTGTGCGGTCAAAAATACGAACACCCTCACGGGTGATTTCCGCAACATCCCCCTCTTCCAGAAGTATGAATCGGTGGGTCACGGGCAGTAGCGCTAGCTGATCCGATGCAACAAAGTATTCGCCGATACCGATACCGATGACCAACGGACTACCAGAACGAGCTACCACAATACGATCGGGATCATTGCGATCCATTACCACAGCACCGTAAGCGCCTTTTAGCTGATGTACCGTTTTTTGAAGCGCCTTCAGAAGGGAAAGACCAGACGTCTGTTCATGGTAAATCATGTGGGCAATAATCTCTGTATCGGTGTCTGAAACAAAGGTGTACCCCAGCCCCTTCATGTCGTTACGTAGCATCTCGTGGTTTTCAATGATGCCGTTGTGAACCAGTGCAATATTGTCTCCAGCGATGTGTGGATGTGCATTCGCCTCATTGGGTGCTCCGTGCGTCGCCCAGCGAGTATGGGCAATACCAGTACCACCGATGGCCGGTGTTTCGGCCAGTGCGTCTACCAGCGCCTGAACCTTGCCAAGGCGACGCAGACGAGTTAGGTTGCCGTCTGTATCAATCACCGCCAGACCTGCAGAGTCATAGCCCCGATATTCCAGCCGTCTCAGTCCTTCAACCAATATTTGAGCCACATCTCTTTGCGCAACTGCGCCAATAATGCCGCACATAATTCTATCCCCATACCATAAACGACAGTGTATTTATATCGGGCAAGAGCAACAATTATTCGTTCTCTCAGCTTATGAATGCATTGATCGTCAGCTCTTTTTTTCTGGGCGTTTCCAGCCTTCTATGTTTTTCTGTCGCCCCCTAGCCACGCTCAGGCTTTCTTCTGGAATGTCGTGGGTAATGGTTGATCCTGCACCCACGGTTGCCCCAGCACCGACGATGAGCGGTGCGACCAGCGAAGTGTTGGAGCCAATAAATGCACCATCGCCGATCTCTGTTCGCAGCTTGTTGACTCTATCGTAATTACAGGTAATGGTGCCTGCACCAACATTAACGTCCACACCGATCTCTGCATCACCAACATAGCTTAGATGGTTGATTTTGCTGCCGACGCCAATCACCGCTTTCTTGGTTTCAACAAAGTTACCGATTTTCGCGCGATCGGCCAGATGAGTGCCGAGACGCAGACGAGAAAAAGGCCCGATATCACAATCAGCTTCAATAACTGATGCGTCAATGATGCTGTTGGCCTTGATCCGGGTACCGACACCGATACGGGTATTGCTGAGTATACAGTTGGGGCCAATCTGTACACCATCTTCCAGCACCACGTCGCCTTCAAACACGCAGTTGATATCAATGACGACATCGTTACCAGCTTGCAGGGAGCCACGAACATCCAGTCGATTGGGGTCCAGCAACGTGACACCGCTCGCCATCAGTTTCTCAGCGATGTGCCGTTGTAACTGACGCTCCAGCTTTGCCTGCTGGGCACGGTTATTCACACCCTGTACCTCGGTCGCTGTTTGAGGCTGGGCATGGACAACCGCCGTACCTTCCGCCACCGCCATAGCGACGATATCAGTTAAATAGTACTCGTTCTGGGCATTTTTACAGGAAATGTTTTCCAGCCAAGCTGTCAAGCGCTTGCCGGGAATGGCCATAATGCCGGTGTTGACCTCAGTGATGGCATGCTGCTCTGAAGAGGCATCCTTGTCTTCGACAATAGCCTGAATTGCACCCGTTTCGTCTCGTACAATTCGACCATAGCCGCTGGGATTAGGCAGGTTAATGGTCAGCAACGCTAGACGCTCACCATTGCAGGCAGCGGCCAAGGACGCCAGTGTCGTAGACTGAATTAAAGGCACATCGCCGTATAGCACCAGAACAATATCCGCCTGGCTGCAGTTTGGTGCGGCCTGTTTCACTGCGTGACCAGTACCTAGCTGCTCCTTCTGTTCGACCCAGTTTGCAGCATAGTTACCTAGTCGGTCACGTACCTGATCTGCGCCATAGCCAATCACTACATGTAATCCGCCTTCCGCATTTGTCTGTCTGGCATGTAGCGTCTGGGCAGACAAGATGACATGCTCCAACATAGGGCTGCCCGCAATCGGATGCAACACCTTAGGCAGCGAAGATTTCATCCGGCTACCCTGGCCAGCCGCTAGAATAATGGTTTCAATTTTCATGACAGTATACTCAAATCGGTTGCAGCATCTAATCCACCCGGACGGCGATTGTCGAACACTGTTGGATACGCTACATGACTAACAAGGGCAAAGAACTCACTGACTAAAGCAGGTTCCAGTAAAGTGAGACGCTTCTGTCAATGTTCCATTAACGGTAATACTAGTTTTAATGCCACATTATATGGCCTTAAATTTGAAGCCATTCTTCGAGTTCAGTTTCAGTATATGTGAGAGACAAATCAGGCAACCTAGATAAGTTGCCGATAATAACTCATTGGTGCTTTTAATCCAACGTCATCATAAGGCTGATTGTGATTGTGATTGTGATTGTAGTACTGCTGACAGATTTTAAACTCTCGATTGAGAGTTACTATCGTTAATGAACCTTCGTAAAACGGATATGATGTCGTAACGTGTCGTGCCATTAGCTTGCTCCGCATTTTCCACTCATCACTGGCATCACTCCTTTTTTCGAGGCTGCCTTAATCGCAAGGGAAGTAATTTTATGTTGCATAAGTTGTGGCATTTGTCAACATGATTGTCCAGTGGATACGTTTTGGTTGTGCCTCCATTGCGACTGTTGTTCCTGTTGCCTGTAATTTCTGCTTATTCATTGTATTGCTCATTTTTTTACCTTTTGGGTAGGTTATAGATAATGAGCAGTTACACAAATGCTTTTACAGCCTCGGGATGTTCAGAAAACATCAGTTATTCTCAGTCCTGTTGCAAGATAAAGTGTCATCTTGAAGTATTTCACTGCGTACATCGCTACCCATAAATAGGAAGCCGCTGAATTGATTCAATCTTAGGTCTTGAATTTAATTGTGGATTTTAATTTTGCAATATGAGTATCGATTTTGTTATATAATTGGAGAAGAAATTCTTTGTTTTTGAACTTAATTTCTGAGGTAGGCACATTAAGTACAGTAAACCCCATGTTTGTGTATGCCTTACCTTTTGAAATATGCTTACCATTTAGTATTTCATTACATTCATCCAAGTAATGCTGAGGACCATTAATTTCCATAAAAAGTATGTCAACCGGTGACAGACCCTTCCTGCTTACCTCACTTTCTATTTTATAATCAGAATACTTTATCCTTAAGTGACGCAGCAAATCTTTCTGAGAACTGGATATAGATGTATCGTAATTTATACTTATATTGCCAATATCAATATCTAACCAAAATTTAGCATTCGCCATGGTTATAGCAGGATACTCATCTGGTTCATCTTTCTGTGATCTCTTTGATACTTGTGCAATTAGATATATCATCATTTCACGCAAATCATTTCTCAATGATGTGTTTTCATCATACCAACTATAAAAATAGGTTAAAGATGATAACATCAGCGCTTGATTTCTACCCGATTCTAACAAACGCAGAATATTACCTTGTATAATTTTACGAAGTAGATATTTTAAGTTTTTTAATCTTAATCCTATTAAAGCTAAGGCATCAAGCATATATACTATTGTATTGATCTGCACTTTCTCAGAAACCTCAGCAACTCCCGCTCTCTTCTTAATTCCTTGACCTATAAGGGATGTAGCACCACTATCTTTTTCTAACTCGTACACTTTTAAGCTGGTTTCCAGTGTCTGATGAAGCTTTCCCCCTAAGTGTGCAGCCTCTGCCGTTGCTGTTACCCGCGTCGTATAATAATCGGGACCTGCGGGAGTTGACATGACCTTTATATTTTTATGAATGAAACTATTTAGTAATTTATCAGTGAATTCCTCAACATCCTTCGTCCAAATAGCTCCGTGTTTTATCAACTTTCCAATATTCGATATTACTTTACAGGCTTCTTCCGCTTCTATTTCACTTTCATTTCCGAATAAAACAGTTATAAATTTAACAAAAAACTCATCTACCGATTGTCGCATATTAAAATCCGAGATGGAATAATATATCATTTTTGACATATTCTTTATGACTTGCATTGCAATTTCAATATTAAGACTCTCTTTAGTATCCAATAATATTTTTAAATTAGTTCTAATAATCGATATCAAAATCGACTTCCCCCGTAATGTCTCTGTCTTACATACCACTCCATGTTCGATTAATTGTCCGTAGCCCCATAGCAAACCAGAGATATCACTAATAAAAATATTTCTGGCTTTTTTTTCTACAAGAGAGACTGAAAACAAGTATATTTCGTGGATATTATCAGTAGATTCCTTATTAAAAACTTTTTGACTAGATAAATGCCCTATACCTCGCATCATAATGCAGATATGATGCACACTCATATTATCTGTTTTTTCTAATGCAGCAACCAAGAGCTTTTCGAACAGATCCACAAGTTCCGACTGAAGATTAGCATTGTAAGATATAATTTTTCCGATGCAACTGATCATCGTACAAATATTAATACAATCATTATCGGGGATCCTTTTTTTTACAATAGGAACCAATGAAATGACCGCCTCTGTGAACAACCGTTCATCTGGTTTAATTAAATTAGAATTTAACAAAAGCGAGCAGGAAGATAAAATATTAGCAATCTCATTATTATTAAAACTGCTTGATTTTGCAGGTATATAACACAACAGAAATCTCAATACATCTTTAAAGTTAAAACGTTTTTCTGATACGGATTTATCTGTAATAAAGCTCATTATCACTAAAAATAAAGCAATATCTCTTTCCTTAGGCTGTTCGAGATACTTAATTAGGTAGGGCGAGAGCGATATAGCCACATCGATACCAATATTATCGGCACCATTTATTACACCCATTCTAATCAATTCTTTTATGTCTACAAGTATATTTTCTAATATATTGTATGTTAATGCACCTCTACAATTAGCTACACATTTCAATAAAAAATCAACTGCACCTCTAACTTGCTGATTGCGTGAACTCAACTTATCAGTTTTAACAAGGTGCGCTATGGCCGATATGACGCCATAGGAAGAATCCTCAAAAAATATTACTTCGTCTGAAGCTATTACGGTCAATATTTCAATTAGCATATCATTAGATTTCGAACGAAACTCTATTAATAGTGAATCATTACAAGTACGCCTTATATCAACCATCAAGCTAGACAGACCAATAGGATTAATTAATGTCAACTTGACTTTTCGGCAGTGAGCATTTATCACCGACATCAACGAATTAATTAAATTTACTTGCAAAAACCGAATCCCATCTGTTATTTCGTAAAACATATTAAGCGACCTTAACTTATGATGCAACATCGACTTGGCTGTCCAGTTAAGGCTTGTGAAAAGTGGCACCAATCGATTCAACTTTTCAATTAACAGTACTTTATTTTCCTGTGTGTAATTATTCTTTACATCTATATTTTTTATAACATTATGACACTCGTATACTGTTTTTTTATTGCCGATATTCAAAACGTTTATCATATCAATTGCTGACAATAATTTTTTGAATGGATCACTTATTCGAGCATGCGACCTTGAGTTTGAACAAGGAGCTAATGACACAGTTTTACCTATGGAGGTGGACTGAACTGCATGTGAGTAACTGTACGTTTTTGGTCGAGCCCCTTTATTGCCAATCACGTATTCACCATCAGATCTGTGTTGATCTGATAATGACGAGTGAGGCATTTTTTTTGGTACATATTCACAATCATCAACAACATTTTCAAAAGCATCTTCATACACAAGAATATTCCTTGAAGAAAGTTGTTCAGAATCCTTCTGTAGACTTGAACCTAAATATGAAGGGTTATTTTTACTGTCATCACTTATTTCACTGCTAGATTCTTTATGTACATCTTCAGACTTAATAATGACTGTCTGTGAAATGTTATTCCTTGAAATTGTATCCATAATATTAACCTACTTTTAACTTTTTTAAACATAACCGCTCTGACCATCTGTTTTTCTAATGGTTCAATAAGGTTACTGAATCCGTGATTTCAAAACAGAAATAACTGCCTTGCCCTCGCTCCAAAGTGGAAATGTATACGGGGCTTAACGCATGGGTAGAAGCCGATATAAAATAATCCATCCAGAAATGACTTCGCTTATCAGTTCTGGCGAGAAGGCGCACACCCGCAGTGGATTCAAAATGAATAAATGACGAGACAGAAGGTGGAGTATATTCACCATAACCCCGTTAAACGTGGGTACGTGGATCAAGCGCTAGTGCTAGGGACTATTTAGTTAGGGCCAGGGCCGCAGGGTTTGTTAGAGGTTTGTAGGCAATGGTGCGACGTGATCAACGCAGGAGCGTGGGGAGGAGAAAAATTGAGTCTCACGCGCGATATGCTCTTGCCTGCATATCGAGCACTCCTATCGCGTCAGCGGATAGACTGCTTCCTGTCTGGGCGTAGATTGCATCCACTAAATTTGGCAATCCAGGCTTCAATCTTCTTTGCTTAATGACATATCTTCTGTATTCACCGTGGCGTTTTCTGTATTTTCTTTACCTGCAACTGTCGCTGTGATTATCGATTTTTTACGCATTATTTTTTTTTGGGTAGATTGCTTTTCAACCGCAAGCTTTTTTGCTGCTTTTCCTGGATGATTTTCCGGCGCGGCCTTTCTGACCACCGCCGGCTTAAACGTTTCTACCACTTCATACTCAGAGACTTTTTTGGCGATTGACACAGTATTGTTTTTTGTCACATCACTCAGCAGCGCTTTCTGCATCTCTTTGAAGGCGTCGCGCAGACAATCAGCGTAGAATGTTGGATCAGGCATCATGTTCTGACAGCAAGTCACACTAATGGTAATATTTCCGTTGTAACTAAGCAGCATATGGAACAGACCCATGGTGTCATAACAAATACCAGAACCATACAAACTGATCAGCTTCGCACCAGCATGATACAGTGGCAACTGTGGCCCTGGCACATTCGTAATAACCGTATTGAAGAATGGCTTCACATAGCTAGCTACACGGTACTTCACCAGTGAACGTATGATCAGATTAGTGACGGTTGTCGGCAGCAGTGCTGCCGATTCCAGTGCCTGAACACCATCTAACTGTTGACTGGCATTCTTACCTTCCGATGTTGCTCGATGAATAGCCTGCAGGCGTTCCACCGTATCCTCAATATTGGTATAGATCTTCGGAAACATGAACGAAATCTTATTA
Organism: Endozoicomonadaceae bacterium; assembly: GCA_023146365.1. GTDB lineage: Bacteria > Pseudomonadota > Gammaproteobacteria > Pseudomonadales > Endozoicomonadaceae > Kistimonas. The sequence continues at coordinate 21,542 of JAGLCE010000002.1, read as the reverse complement.
CCCCGCTGATGATGCAGGTCGTTCTGACGAACAGATATCGGCAACATTCCAGTCATGGACTCTTCCGGCAACTCGCCTTTGCTTTGAAGATAATGGCGTAATGCGCCGGCCACGATATTGACCATAACATCATTTAGCGTGATATCCGGCAGTGCGTTTTTGAGTGCCTTGATCTCGGACAGTTCAAACGACACCGCATCAAATACTCGGCATGAACTGACACGGTCATTAAAGCGAGTCTTGGGGGCATTGAACGGACTGAAACTCTGGCCGGCCAATCTCTTTTTAGCCATATGCATTGCGGCAGGCAATGCATAACGACCCAGCATCCTACCCTTATTCATGATGTTTCGCGCACTGTTGAACACTGCACGGCTCAGCAATTCCACGCTGGTCGGTATACGATCAACAATCCACGGCTTATCCGGCAGCGTGATGTTGCTGTTAGGGCAAAGGTCATGCATGGCAGTCATCATTTTCACACCAAAAACACCGTCTACCAGTGCATGATGCACCTTGCTGACGATAGCGAAACTTTTTTTAGGCAAACCGTCAATATTACCCAGCCCGTCAATGACGTAAATTGCCCAAGGTGGGTGCTCCATATCCAGCGGACGGGCATGCAGGCTCGCCACCTGAATGCAGAGCTGTCGCCAATCGCAGGGGTGCGGCAGGGTAATATGGTGCAGGTGGAATTCAAGATCGAAGTCAGGATCGGAAATCCAGTACGGGTAGTCGAGCCCCATAGGTACATCGATCCTGCGGGAACGCAACGCAGGAACCTTCGGCAAGCGACTTTCAAAGTAACGGATAACATGTTTGAATTCGAATATTGTTTTAGGAGCCGTGGACGGATCATAGATTCCGAAGGCACCGACATGCATCGGTGTACTACTGGTTTCCAGATTGAAGAAAGCGGTATCTAGTGCGGATAGCTGTTCCATAAGTTCCTACCTGTTGCGACATGGATTGTCCGCCGCATACTGATTAACGTGTTGAATGGAATTGAACTGATGTTGCAATTCTCATATCAAAAAAAACAGCCGTCAACCGAAAACAAAATACTTGACACAAAATTAGCATGGAAATGCACGAATTAACGGAAAACAGCCTCAGTTAGGCCTCAGCATAATTCGACAAAACCGATCATGTTTTATAAAATATCGGTATGTAAAAATCCTTTACAACACAGCCCAGGCTCTTTATCTCCGCCACTGAGCTAAATCACCAGCCTTGATGATATGGAAGCGCTTAGCCTCTGCTGACTGTGTTTCGAGCCCTATTGTTTTGGACACGGTACCGCTTGTCCGAGCTGCAGTAGGCCCAGTGCTTAGATAAAGACCTATTGTTTCGCAAGTTTTGTCATCTTGAATTCGGTGAAGAGATTTCCTAAACTTCCACTTTGGAAGGATTTTGAACACGATTGCTCGAACACCATCGGTGGAGTCAATGGTTGGCTGAGATGAATGGTCAGATTGAAGTCAAAAACATCATGAACAACAGAGAGAAAATCCGAGGATCATTTAGCGTTAAATGTCCTACTAAACTTCGTAATGGATGACAAAATGTGAAAAGTTCAATATAAAAGGTGGTTTAACGCTGCTGGTTCTCCTGAAGTCACTCAGTGCCATCCAGCAATTGTGATCGCCCCGAACAAGCGACGTTTATTGTATCAGAAATCAATACAATACGTGACGTGGAAACGCATCATTTTCAACTCAATGATTTAGGATATGACTCCATGGATATGATCAAGACTCGCGCCGCCGTTGCCAGAGAGCCAGGGCAACCACTCAGCATTGAAGACGTTGATCTCATGCCGCCACAGAAAGGCGAAGTATTAATAAAGATCATTGCGTCCGGCGTTTGCCATACCGATGCCTACACACTGTCTGGCAGTGATCCTGAAGGGATTTTCCCCGCAATCCTCGGCCACGAAGGCGCTGGTATCGTTGAAGCTGTCGGTGAAAGCGTCACCGGAGTGGCTGTCGGGGATCATGTCATTCCGCTTTACACACCTGAGTGCGGTCAATGTAAATTTTGCAAATCCGGAAAAACTAACCTCTGCCAAGCCATTCGCACCACCCAAGGTAAAGGCCTGATGCCGGATGGCACGACTCGTTTTTATAAAGATGGTCAGCCAATTTATCACTATATGGGAACATCAACCTTTTCTGAATATACCATCGTTCCCGAAATAGCACTGGCTAAAATCTGCAAAGAGGCACCGCTGGAAAAAGTCTGCCTGTTAGGATGCGGCGTCACCACGGGTATCGGTGCGGTGATGAATACCGCCAAAGTACAACAAGGTGACACCGTAGCCATCTTCGGTCTGGGAGGGATTGGTCTGTCCGCAATCATCGGCGCAACCATGGCCAAGGCTGGACAGATCATCGCCATTGATATCAATGAAAGCAAATTCGATATCGCCCGACAACTAGGTGCAACTCATTGTGTCAATCCAAAGAGCTACGACAAACCCATTCAGGATGTCATCATTGAAATGAGCGATGGTGGCGTAGATTACTCCTTCGAGTGTGTCGGTAACGTCCAGCTCATGCGCTCAGCACTGGAGTGCTGTCATAAAGGCTGGGGAGAGTCAGTTATTATCGGTGTCGCAGGTGCCGGTGAGGAAATTGCCACCCGCCCATTTCAGTTGGTAACGGGCCGAGTATGGAAAGGCTCTGCCTTTGGTGGCGTCAAAGGTCGTTCTGAGCTGCCTAGTTATGTCCAACGCTATATGGATGGCGAGTTTGAACTCGATACCTTCATCACTCACACCATGGGGCTAGATGAAATAAATACCGCATTTGACTTAATGCATGAAGGCAAGTCTATCCGTACCGTTATCCATTTCGATCAATAAAAACAACATCGCCAAGAGATCATGAGAGGTCAGCATAAGATCATGTGGCGTTAAACGCCCTACTAACGCTGCGTAATGGGTGACAAAATGCAGAAAATTAAATGATGCCGGCTAGAGTCGCAGGTTATGGTGATATTTCGCCATTAAGAATCAATGGAATGACTCACGCATTATCGTACCGTTGAAGAGTATCACTGACAGACACTCGAATGACAATACGATAAGATGACTGACCATTTCAGGTGATGACCGCTTCGTATCATTTGTCACTATCACATCAATTGAGCCTGAAGTGACGAATACGCATTCCCAACATTAGCAGAGTGAAGAAATAAATAGATGCACCAACAACAACCAGCAGCGCTAGGTTTTCAATCCGAGACCACAACCTCCAGTCCAGCCATTGTTGCGGATCAGCACAGAGCCAGATCAGCGCTGCAACCATAACTACATTAGCCATCATCAATCTGAATCCATACATTGACCAGCCTTTAGCCGGTTGGTAAACCGTAGTCTTACGCAATCCAAGAAATAACAGTCCCGCATTTAGCCATGCAGAAAGTGAGGTCGCCAATGCCAGCCCCGCATGATCTAGAGGCCAAACTAGAATCAGGTTAAGCGCCATATTGACTACCATTGTTGTTATTGCGATCTTTACCGGTGTTTTCATATTCTGTTGGGCGAAATAGCCTGGTGCAAGCACCTTAATCAGCATAAATGCCATCAAACCCACGGCATAGCTGCGTAGACTCATTGAAGACATCATGACATCTCGCTCGGTCATCTGGCCGTGATAAAACAGGGTAGTTATCAATGGCTCTGCCAAGATAAACAGAGCAGCCCCCGCTGGCATACCAATCAGCAAGATAATCCGAATCGCCCAATCTAACGTAGCTGAAAAAGCTTCAGGTGCTTCCTTCGCATGATTGCGCGACAGGCTCGGTAAAATGACGGTAGCGATAGCAACCCCGAAAATACCCAGCGGCAGCTCAGATAGACGAGCAGAGTAATAGAGCCATGAAATGCTACCGGCCTGAAGAAACGACGCTATCACCGTATCCAATAACAGGTTAATCTGGGCGACCGAGACGCTGAGTAACGCTGGCAGCATCAGCGTCAAGATGCGCTTCACCCCTTCATTTTGCCAGCCCCATTTCGGCGTCGGCAGCATATCAATATGCCAGAGAAACGGTAGTTGCAGTAATAACTGGGCAATACCGGCAATAACAACCCCCCAAGCCAGCGCCATGACCGGCTGATCAAACCAAGGGCTCATAAAAATAGTCGCGCCAATCAAGCTGGCATTGAATAATACTGGCGTAAAAGCCGGCACTGCAAACCGCCTGCAACTGTTCAAGATTGATCCAGCGAATGCAGTCAGGGAGATCAGCAGCAGATAGGGAAATGTGATGCGTAGCATGCTGCCAGCCAGTTCCAGCTTGTTAGCATGCTGATAAAAGCCAGGCGCAAACAGTATGATCAACAGCGGAGAAGCCAGTATACAGAGCGCGCTCATCCCGAGCAATATCAAACCTAGAGTGCCGGCCACATGGTTGACCAGCGTTTTGACCTCCTCTTTCGACCGCTTGATGCGATATTCCGACAGCACCGGAACAAAGGCTTGGGCAAAAGCACCCTCGCCAAATAATTGCCGGAAAAGGTTCGGAATTTTAAATGCAATAAAAAAAGCATCCGCTTCCGACTTGGAGCCAAAATAAGTAGCAATAACCACATCGCGAACCAGCCCAAGCACTCGGGACAAAATGGTCATAAAGCCTACGGTGATGCTAGAACGTAACAACCCCTGTTTCAACTTGTTAGAATCTGTATTTTTAATCGATGATGACATGAAAACAACGCATTGATTAGATTTCCGCCGAGTGTATCAAATTCGTCGTATAAGCGACCAGTGGAACCAGTACGAAGATGCGCAGCGAGGAGATAGGCACACCATATACAGCTTGACACCGATAAACCCTTAAGGTGCATTTTGTTCAGAAGACGAGTATACTACTTGTTTGAGTAAATATTTGTCACATTAGTAAATAAAAAAAATGCTTATGGAAAAGTCAGGTTATAAAGCAGTAGCAGACTTCTGACACCATTCGGCTAATGAAGATAATACGCTATAACAAAAAACAAAAAAGGAGTGGCACAATGGCTACATCACGTACCAGTACCACGAAAACGCCCAAAAAGCCTACCAGCCAAGAAAAAGGCAAAGCCGTGATATTACCAGAAAAAACGTCGCAACGTTCTCTTTACGTCCGGCGAGCGATCGAAGATCATTTTGAAAATAAACGACTCAAGGCTTTGAGTGATGATGACTGGTGGGAGGGCGCATAGACAAAAATCGAACTACCATACCAGTCGCCCAGCCGGTATTCATGGAGAGGTTTCCAGCCTGGCACTGAAAACGTACTACTGACCAAGTAACAATAATCGCAAACAGGGGTGACAGCAAAACGCTCCTTGAGTCGTAGCATTTGTCCGGTGCAGAGGTAGCAAAAAATGAGTCCGCAGTCATCTATTGGCGCACTGCCAATATCTCCATAGCGAATTTCTAGGTTGTATTGTCCACTCAGCATCTTTCGTGTACAGGCAACCAGCCAGGGAACCGGTGAGTTTTCCCAAGCAGTGACTCGGTTATCAGGGTACTTTTTGGCCAGATAAAGTGCTATTCCTCCCCAGCCACAGCCAAGCTCCAAGATTGTCCCACTGATCGTTTCTGGAAGAAATTTATCGAGTGCTCGAGACGTGTTGCGGCAGGATGGTGTTGGCCCAATGCCATTGGTCAGAGTAAATCCTGCTATTAGCGTCAAGATGAGTAACAGTAGCACCAGCAGGCCTATATTCACTATGCTCACTCCATTTTTCAAGAGATATCATCTCTCAAGCCACAGGCTGAAGCCAGCGCCTATGGGTATTGTTTACGTAACCCAGAAGCTCGCTTTTCCTAGTCATGGTCAGAGGAGCACTTTCCATGACGGGTAAGGCATTACTCCGCATATCCCGAAAAAGGCCATAATCATTTATAGATTAAATTAATACGTATAGGGAGACCTCAGCATAACTCAACAAAGCCTATCATATTCTGGTAAAATATCGGCATGCAAAAATCCTTCGAAACACAGCCCGAACTTTTCGTTTCAGCTACTGACCTAAATCATCCAATTCTTCGTAGGCTTGATGATACGGAAGCGTTTTTGGACTGGTCAGATATTGAAAAGTTGCTCTCCTCAATTTACGCCTCTAAAACAGCTCGCCCCAGCTACCCTCTGCTGACTTAAGAAGGCCATCTATGGCTTTTCTGTTCATACCGGTGTCGATGAAGATGGCTTTATTCATAGCCAAAGCGTGACACCGGGTAATGTTCACGATTCTCAGGAGCGCGACACCTTGTTATTGGGTGATAAAATATCCTGAAATATTCACTAAGCGCGTTTATAGTCAGGCGAGACCCGACACGTAACAAAGAAATGGCGGTGGCAGCGAACATTTGCAAAGGCGCTAAGTTTTTGGTGCTCTATGGTGTGCCAAAACCATATTCTACGGGATAGGTGCGTTAAAATCCGGTGCAAAGCACTAGAAATAGGTATAAAACCGATTATTTGGCGTTAAATACCTCGATGAGTTTCGTAATGGGTGACAAAATAAGGAAAGTGTAATGAGCACCGCTAAAGTCGCTGGTTATGCTGAGGCCTCTTTTTATTATTTGATGCTTTTTTTGATTGATAAAAGAGTTGTAGCGGTTAAGATAAGATCCATCTTTTGCCATAAATGGTAAGCAAATATTTATCGGATTATCAGGGGAGTTTGAATGGATCTGATTGCACTTTCGTCTGATATCAGTCTTGTCGGCTGGTTGTTGATTGCCATTGGAATTGCTTGCTGGATTGTCTTTTGTCATTTCATGGGAGCGTTTTCTGAAAAACGATGGGGAGATCGTGAGTCAGGTGCTTTACTGGGTTTCTTTGCACCTGGATTGTTTATTTTTGTTTTTTGGTTGATTCATTGATCTCCTTGAAAAATGACAGGGGCATCATGTGCAAAGTACATTTTGCGTTTACGCTTGCTTGTGTTTTATTTCTCAGTTCTCAACAGGCTTTCGGAAATCCAATACCGTTACCCATCGATATCAGTATTGAGTCGATCAGTCAGGTACTGGAAAGGCTTAAGCCGGTTGATAATCCTTCACTGGGAAAAAGTCAGCCGCTTGCCGATATTTATCAGCAGGCTCTGGTTTTTTTGAAGCAGACAGAGACCGAACAGCAGCAGTTAAATGAGCTGCTGTTACAGCTGAAAAGTGCGCCGCAAGAGACCTTACAGCTCAAAAACGCTATAAAATCTATAGTAATTCCCACGGAAACCGAGCTGCTAGAAAAATTGCGTGGCCAAACGCTTGAGGCTCTCCAGAAAGTGCTGATTGAACGGCAGGCTGAACTGTCGGAGCGACAGAATCAGCTGGCGAATGCCAGTAACGGAGTCATCATTGAGCGAGCGCGTCCTGAAAACAACCAAACCATTATTAGTAGAAATCAGGAACACCTGAAAATCCTTTCATACCAACTGAATATGCTATTGGCAGAACCATCGCTCGGAGCGATCGATGAGGCCAAAAAGTCGTTGCTTCTGGCGGAGAATTCTGCGCTTCAGCAACAGGATAGCCGGCTTACCCTTGAGATCGGGAACGGCAGTATCCGACTGGAGTTGGTGACCGCCAAGCAGATACTGCTATCGTGGCAGGTCAAAATTCTGGAGCTGGATGTCATATCACTGCAAACGGTTATCAACTATAAGCGCCGAGTCGCCAGTGAAGAGGCTGTGGCGATTGCGTCCCATATTACGCAATCCAGCGAGAACAAAGGAGAGTTACTTTACCATGAAGCCGTAGTCAATATGGCGCTGAGCCAGGAATTACTGGCGACTGCTGATCGAATCAGTAACATCAGTCAGGAGAATATCCGCGCTAGGGAGCAGTTAAAAAATGTCAGAGTGATCAGCCAGAGTGTGCAACAGACATCTATGTTGTTGGGAGAAAACCCGCAACTAGCTGCACTGTTGCGTGAGAGTCGCATGAAGCTCCCCAAAATTTCCGTTAATAAAGATATTACCCGCGTTATCACACAGGCACGGTTGCAAAAATTCAACCATGACCAAGAGCGCCAGAAGCTGCATCGATTGGAGCGTTATATCGACAATCTGCTTGAAAGTACAGATAGTCAGGCAACGTTGAGCAGGCAGGATAGGGAGGAGTTAATACGCCTGTTGCGTACTCGTCAGAAACTGTTGAAAAACCTGTCGATCGATTTGGGTAATCTGCTGACGACCGCGATCAGTTTGGACTTAGTTCAACAGCAAATACTGATCCAAGGGAGAGAACTTTCCATAACCCTGAAAGAGCGGCTTTATTGGATTGCCAGTAATAATGAGCTAGGGATAGAGTGGCTAGTGGCGGTGCCGAGTCAGCTTGCTCTGCAGCTAGAGAGAATTCCATGGCGAAGCATCGTCGTTCATTTTTATGAATCACTGCGTGGTTATTGGCTGATCGGACTACTAAGTCTGGCGTTCTGTCTATATCTGCATTCACGTCGGCGGCCTTTGCAGGCCATGCAGCGAGCCATGACTCGCATTATTGGTAATGTTCGCTACGACAATCTTACCTGTACCCCAAAAGCATTGGTCTTGAGTTTGTTGCAGGTGTTACCTGCTCCACTGTTATTGATGCTCTCTGGGCTGACATTGGTCGGTGGGGAACCCCCTTCACATGGGGTGGGAAGTCTTGGCATTGCTATGATTCAGACAGCTCCGGTCTGGCTCATGATGTTGCTCGGGACGCATATCTACGCATCGCATAATATCGGCATGACACATTTTGGCTGGATGACTCGAGATTGTCATTTCATGAAGGGGCGGCTGCGTCGCTTATCCATGGTGATGATTCCACTGTTCTTTGTGGTCAGCCTGGCCATGAAACAGTCTACAGAGTTGGAATATGATCTAATTGGTATGTTGCTATTGATGATCGGTTCGCCTCTGCAGGCATGGATCATCATGAGTATGGTCAAAACCTCAGACGAGCTGCTGGGCTCACGTGTGTTAAATAGTCTGATTCTCTTCGGATTGATCCTGATTTCGCTGGGGCAGACGGGGCTTACCGCCTCAGGGTACTACTACACCGCACTTCAGATGCAGTTTCAGTTGGTCGGGACTCTTCTGCTGGTGGGAGTGGCTGTGATGATTCGGGCGCTAGTCAAGCGTAACCTACACGTGGCTGAGCGGCGACTGGCCTATGCTCGTGCGGTATCTCGACGGGCAGCTAGTAATGATGACAGTGAGGGCAGTCTATCGTTTGAAGAACCAACGCTGGATCTGGCAACCGTAGAACAACAGTCTCTGAGACTGCTCAATGCATTGATGGTCGTTGGCCTGCTGGTCGCTTTGTACTGGCTTTGGCAAGATCTATTAGGTCTTCTGCGTTTCATGAATGGAATTATGCTCTGGGAGGTGGAAGACGCCAGAGGGGAGTATCCCGTTTATCTGAGTAACCTGATGCTTAGTATAGTGGTGCTGGTCATCATGTTTATTCTGGCGCGAAATCTCCCAGGTTTATTGGAAGTAACAATCTTGTCTCGCATGAAACTGCCGCCAGGGAGCAGCTATGCCGCGACAACACTACTCAGTTATACCATCACAGGATTGGGGATTGTGTTATCGCTGGCCACGCTAGGGGTGGGCTGGAACAAACTGCAGTGGCTGCTGGCCGCTCTAGGTTTGGGGGTGGGTATAGGATTACAGGACATTGTCGCCAACTTTTTCTCGGGTCTGATTATCCTATTTGAACGTCCTGTGCGCATAGGTGATACCGTCACACTGGGTGATATTAGTGGTGAAGTAACGCGCATCCGGATTCGAGCGACGACAATCACTGACTGGGACCATAAGGAGGTTATCATTCCCAACAAGATGCTGGTGAATGAGAAACTGATCAATTGGTCGCTCAGTAACTCCATGGTGCGGATTATTCTGCCGTTTTACGTCTCGCATGATGAAGATCCAGTAATGATTCAGAGCATACTGCTGAAAGCGGCAAAAGAACATCCTGGGGTTGTCGATAAAATAGAGTCCCTAGCGTTGTTTATGGAGTACGGTGATAGTGCTTTGCAATATGAACTACGGGCCTACGTGGCTCAGGTGGATGAACGTATGACGATTCGTGATGAACTCAACAACAGAATTTTGTCGTTGTTTCAAGAGCATAATGTCACTGTCGCTTGGCCAAAACAGGATGTCTTCCTTCATACGAATTAACGTTGAAAGAGAGTCGTTCCTTCACGGATGCTATTCCAAAGATTTCCGCGTTAATCAGACCGTTGCTCTTGCATGTTTTGGTGCAGGTTTATCGAAATCTATTGAAGCTTGGGATGCTTGGTTAGCATGAATTAAAGCGTTCTCTATAGGTAATGTATGACGCCAGATAGCTGAATGCAGGAAGAAGCATAACCCACTAGCATGCTTAAAAAGTCATTGATCTGGATCGTTCATGCCCTGTTTTGATTGTTTGACGTTTGATAACGGTTATTCACAACTGCCTGCCAGCTTCTACTCCCGTGTTATGCCCCAAGCGCTGGATAATCCTCGTCTAGTCAGTGTGAACCCGAAGGTTGCCCATCTGCTGGATCTGGATTCCGATGATCGGGATGACATGCTGGCGGTAACGTCTGGGCAGCGAGTACCTGCAGGTGCTGACCCGTTGGCGATGGCGTATGCCGGTCATCAGTTTGGTATCTATGTTCCGCATCTAGGGGATGGAAGAGCACTTTTGTTGGGCGAAGTCAGGAATGTCCATGGAGAAAGATGGGACCTCCATTTGAAAGGTTCTGGCCATACGCCATATTCACGACAAGGGGATGGTCGCGCAGTACTCCGATCTTCCATCCGAGAATACCTAGCCTGTGAGGCGATGCATGGTCTAGGGATTCCTACGACACGTGCCTTGTGTCTTGTTGATAGCGATACACCGGTTCAACGGGAAAGCTTGGAGACTGCTGCTGCTATTATCCGTGTTGCCCCCTCACATGTCCGTTTTGGTAGTTTTGAATATTTCTATTATCGTCATAAGCATGTAGAACTGAGGCAATTGGCAGAGTTTGTGATTACGGCGCACTTTCCTGCGCTTGCAGGTCGTGATGATCGTTACAGCTTGTTTTATCGGGAGGTCATCAAGCGAACGGCCGAGATGATTGCACGCTGGCAGGCTGTGGGATTCTGCCATGGTGTGATGAATACGGACAATATGTCAATTCTTGGGTTGACACTGGATTATGGCCCCTTTGGTTTTATGGAGGCCTTTGATGCTGGCCATGTATGCAACCATTCCGATGTTCAGAGGCGCTATGCCTTTAATCAACAGCCGGATATTGGTTATTGGAATTGTGCCTGTTTAGGGCAGGCGTTATTGCCACTACTCGGTGATGATGTTGATCTGATCAAAGAGATGCTTGGGCACTATCCTGACGATTTTTCAAGTGCCTATTCAAGCCTGATGCGCCAGAAAGCGGGCTTGATGACTCAGGAGAAAAGCGATAGTTTTCTATTTGATAATCTGCTTACTCTGATGCAAAAAAATGGCACTGATTATACCTTGTTCTTTCGTCGTTTATGTGATTTTGAGCCATGTCGTGAGAATGCACCGCTTAAAGTGTTATTCAAGGATCAGGACGCATTGACTCAATGGTGTCAGATTTACTCAAATAGATTGAAGCTTGAGCAAGAAAAAGCAGACACACGACAGATGACCATGAAAAAAGTGAATCCAAAATATGTGCTGCGCAACTACATGGTACAGATCGCTATTGATAAGGCGGTAGAGGGAGATTATTCAGAAATAGATCATCTGTTGGCGCTTGTCCAAAAGCCTTTTGCAGAATGGCCTGAGTATGAACATTATGCAGAACTACCGCCAAACTGGGGAGATGTGCTGGAAGTCAGCTGTTCATCATGAGCTTGTCGGTGCTTCATGCCGGTGGCTTTGTGGTGTTCTGAATCAATGAATTGCGGCCATCATCAAAAAGGGGAGGGAATTGCAGGACAGGTGGCGCATCCGTTTATTCCTCGAAATTGCTGTAGGCATCCGGAGCAAGATTATCAAATCGGGTATATTGGCCGAGAAAGGCTAGCCGTACACTACCGATCGGGCCATTACGCTGCTTCCCAATAATAATTTCACTGATACCTTTGTATTCGGTATCGGGGTTATATACTTCGTCCCGATAGATGAACAGGATGACGTCGGCATCCTGCTCGATCGCACCGGATTCCCGTAGGTCGGAGTTAACAGGACGCTTGTTGGGTCGCTGTTCCAATGATCGGTTGAGCTGAGACAGGGCAACTATCGGAACTTTGAACTCTTTGGCCATAGCCTTGATGGAGCGAGATATTTCAGATATCTCGTTAGTTCGGCCTTCACTGAATCCGGGAATTTGCATGAGCTGCAAGTAGTCCACCACGATCAGCGCAAGGTCGCCATGCTCTCGGACAATTCGACGCAGGCGGGAACGCATTTCCTGGGGGCTGATGGCGGCGGTATCGTCAATAAAGAGCTTTTTGTCTTTCAGGCGCTCTACTGCGGAGGAGAGCCTGGGCCAATCGTCTTCTTCTAATTTACCGGTTCTTACCTTGCTTTGATGAATGCGTCCGAGTGACGATAAGCAACGCATCATCAACTGTTCGGCCGGCATTTCCAGGCTAAAGACAACGATACTTTTGTCCGTTGTCATCAAAGCGTTCTCTACCAAGTTCATGGCAAAAGCAGTCTTACCCATAGAGGGACGAGCCGCCACAACGATCATATCGGAAGATTGAAGACCCGAGGTCATTTCGTCCAGATCATTAAAGCCGGTTGTAATACCGGTAAGGATGCTGCCTGTGTTGAACAGTTCATCAATCTTATCGATGGTTTTTTTCAGCAATTCCCGCATGTCAATCGGGCCACCTTCCTTGGCACGATCTTCTGCGATCTGGAAAATAGCCCGTTCGGCCATCTCCAGCAGGTCGTCACTACTGCGACCTTCTGGGCTATAGGCGTTATCGGTAATTTCTTGTGAAGCGCTGATCAAGCGACGCAAGACAGATCGCTCGTGGACAATATCGGTATAGGCATGAATATTGGCTATGCTGGGAATACTTTCGACCAGCTCAGTCAGGTAAGGGATGCCACCGCAGTTGCTTAACAGACTACGATGCTCTAGCTCACCGGCCAAAGTGACGGGGTCAAACGGATTGGATTGTTTGGCCAACTCTTCAATGCATTCAAAGATTTTCTTATGTGCTGGGTGATAGAAATCAACTGCACCAATCTTTTCAGCAATATTATCCCATGCATCGTTATCCAGCATCAGACCGCCCAGCACGGACTGCTCTGCCTCAATATTATGAGGAGGTGTTTTCAGACGAGTCATCGCCTCGTCAATGGGAAGTTCGGGGTGATGGGCTGCTTCCAACATAGGCACGTTGTCGACTCATCATACAAATGGATAGAGAACCCGTAATACTACCCTTGCAGAGCAAGAAAACAATTAAAGATTACTCAAGGATCGATGGTTTGAAAAAAAAACGCCTATGTGAACATAGACGTTTTTTACATCACCAGTATGCTCAAAAACAATTACTCAGCTTTGACGAATACCTTAACGCTAGAGGTAACATCGGAGTGTAGGTGCACTTCGATGTCATACTCACCGAGCATACGAATAGAGCCGGCAGGCATCCGAACTTCGTTTTTGGCAACAGCGACGCCGGCAGATGTGATAGCGTCAGCCAAATCACGGGTGCCGATGGAACCGAACAACTTGCCCTCATCACCCGCTTTGGCGGTGATGGTCAGCTCGATCCCAGCCAGAGCAACAGCACGTTGTTCAGCTTCAGCACGCTTCTCGACAGCAATTTTTTCCAGCTCTGCACGACGTGCATCAAAATCAGCAATGTTAGCCTGAGTGGCAGGCACAGCCTTGCCGAAAGGAATCAGGTAGTTACGGCTGTAGCCAGCTTTCACTTTAACCTGTGCACCCAGATCGCCCAGATTGGCGATTTTTTCCAGAAGAATAACGTTCATCTCGTTTACCTCTTAATCTACCTTGAACCTGCTGAACAATGCATCGATTTAACCTTGAATCCTGTTTTCGAGGCGGCCCCGAAAGTCCAACAGGCTGTCAAGGCAGGCTAGCAATACCACCACAGGATAAAATGCAAACAGCAGCACATAAAAAGGCAATAGCCAGATCTTTTTGAATCCACGCATTCCCGCCAAACCATGCACCAGCGCAATGCCCGCTACCAGTAATGGCATAATCAACACGGGCTGTATCGCCGTTGTCACCAAACTATGGTTAGTCATGGACAGCAGCCAGAATGCTAGCAGAACAATGGTGATCAGCGGCGTCAGACGCAAGCGATGAAACTCAATCCTGAAACCGCCTGGATTATAAAGCATGGCCTGCCAGCTCCGAGCCAGCATCAGAGCAAGCACCGCACCGCCGGCAATGATAAAGCTGGCTGTTCTGACAAAGCTGGCTTGCAGTAATATCAGGATTTGTGCCTGGCTGAGACTGGCATCCTCGGGAAACAGCGTCTCGAAGTTTGGCCCATATATCTGCCGCAGAATCTCTATGACATGAGCAACCTGTGGTGCGTAATAATCGCTGATCACCAGTGCCATCAAAACACCGGCAAGAACCAGTGTCATCAATGCGGCCGACCAGGAGGATGTTCGGCGCAGACTACAAGCCATTGCCATTGCCCCAGTAGCACAGAACAAAGCCGAAGGTTGACCCATCCACGCCCATGCAGCCGCAGGCAATAACGCCCAGATAAAAACCTGGAAGCCGTCATTACAGCCACGACGCAGAGTAACCAGTGCTACTGCTGCTGCACTCAGCCAAAACATCATGGGTACGACGCCGGCAATCACCGCTACCGCGATGGCTCCACCTCGTCCTCGCATGATCAGTTCTGCTAAAGCGCGCATACATCCCTCCCACTAAGGATTAAATCCGCCCGAACAACGGGCGATGAACCCGCTTAGTGACAATCTGTGTACGGTAGCAACGCAATGTAACGTGCGCGCTTGATCGCAGTGGCCAACTGGCGCTGATAACGAGCCTTGGTGCCGGTGATACGACTGGGTACAATCTTACCGGTTTCGGTAACATACGCCTTCAGAGTGTTCAGATCTTTGTAATCAATTTCCTGTATACCTTCAGCGGTAAAACGACAGAATTTTCGGCGACGGAAGTAACGTGCCATAACGACATCTCCTCAAAAGAGTTATTTTCAGAACGATATTCGTAACAATGTGATCATTGACGACGGATTACTCTATGGTTTCTTCTTCAGAAGCAACCTCGGATGCTTCTGAGACGTCTTTAGTCTGCTCGCCACGGTCTCGGCGATCGTCACGACGCTCACGACGATCTTCCTGCTGCATCATGGTGGACTGCTCGGTGATCGCCTCGTTACGACGGATCACCATGCTACGAAGAACGGCGTCGTTAAAACGGAAGGTGTTTTCCAGCTCTGCCAATACATCATTGCCGCACTCAACGTTAAGCATGATATAGTGGGCCTTGTGAATCTTGCTGATTGGGTAAGCCAATTGACGGCGACCCCAGTCTTCCATTCGGTGGATCGTACCATTGCCTTCAGCGACGACCTTCTTGTAACGATCGATCATGGCAGGCACTTGCTCACTCTGATCCGGATGTACCAGAAATACGATTTCATAATGGCGCATTATAGCTCCTTACGGATGAAATAGCCTTCCTGGGAGCAAAGGAAGCCTGCTTCCGGTAAGGCAAGGAGTTGGCATCAGTAGATGCTGACGAAGGACTTCATAATAGTAGAAGAATCACACATTCTAGAGGAGGCACTAAAGACACGCAATAGGAGAATGACTAATTTTTGACCAGTATTGACCAGTATTGACCGTTCAAGTGTATCCTTCTAACTAAATTTCGACATTAGTTGTATGACGTTCGTACGCCACAGCGGGTGAATCCCTCCCCTATGAGAGTTATAATGGAACGCTAATTCAGTTGAATTGCGGACTGAACGATCCGTAAAATTCTTTATCAAGAGTGCCCATGGCCACTCAGGCCAATATACGACTACCTTAGTGCTGTGTATTTGGATTTAATTCTGTAGTGAGGGCACGATGAACTTAAACTCTCTTTTCAAATCATGTCTGCTGGCTATGGCTGTATCAATACTATCAATTTCCGCCAATACGGGGCGCCACCTTTATATCTATAACTGGAGCAATTTTATTTCACCCAGTTCAGTGCCAGAGTTTGAAAAACAAACTGGGATAGATGTTGTTTACGATGTTTATGATAGTAATGAAGTACTGGAAGCCAAGCTGTTGTCAGGCCGTACAGGGTATGATGTCGTGTTTCCTTCTCTTGATTTTCTGGCCCATCAAATCAAGGCTGGTGTTTATGCAACGCTCGACAAGTCCAAACTGCCCAACATCAAAAACATGGATCCGCAGATCATGAAACTGCTGGAGACCTCGGATCCGAGTAATCTGTACGCTATTCCTTATCTGGCTCAGACCACTGGTATTGGCATCAATCCGGCAAAAGTGAAGCAATCTCTAGGCAAAGACGCACCGCTGGATAGCTGGGCATTGATCTTTGAACCCGAAAATATGAAAAAATTGTCCCAATGCGGCGTCGCCTTCTTAGATGCCCCGACAGAAGTCTTGCCCTTAGTTCTAAAATATATGGGCAAAGATCCTAACTCGAAGAATCCAAAGGACTACAAGCTGGCGGCGGACAAGTTGGCCAAGGTGGTTCCTTATATCACTTACTTTCACTCCTCTAAGTATCTATCCGATCTCGCCAATGGTGATATTTGTGTAGCGCTCGGATGGTCCGGCGATATGTTTATGGCTGGAGAAAGAGCACGTGAAGCTGGGAATGGCGTCAAGGTCGACTACATCATTCCGAAAGAGGGTGCAGCCATATCCTATGATGTAATGGCCGTTCCTGCGAATGCGGCTAATAAGGAGAGCGCCTATCGCTTCATCAACTATATGATGGAGCCTTCTGTCATCGCAGGTGTCACGGACTACGTCTACTTTGCCAATCCCAACAAGGCGGCAACGCCACTGGTTAACGCTAAACTGCGCAACAATAAAGGAATATATCCATCAACGGATGTCGAAAAAAACCTGTTTATATTCAAACCTTTACCCAGTAAGGCCAAGCGCATGATCTTTCGGGAATGGACTCGCATGAAAACCGGTACCTGAAGACTAGGGGTTAACGGCCGATAATCATTGAAGTGCAGAGAATGATGATACCTCGGACAAGCCGTTTCAGGCCGAGAAAGGTTTGCAGCGAGCATTCTGAGTCATGCGTATAGAGACTCACTGGTAACAAGGATGGCAATGATAGTCCAGAGGGATTTACAGGATTTAAGTATTCTCGTTGTGTCAGAACGGGAATTGTTGAGACGTACATTGGTGTGCATGCTCAAAGGAGAGGGCTGTTTCCGTACACTGGAAGCTGGAAGTGTTCAAAGCGCTCTCAATGCACTCCACCGAGATCATTACCATCTAATGCTGTGCGATCAAGACTTTCAGTCTGACGTTACTGACCTGATGTATCAAATCCGCTCCGGCAGAGCAGGTTGCATTCGTGATATTCCTGCCATTTTTTTGTCGCACCGTGAGGAATCTGGAATGGCGGATCTCGCCAGTGTGCTGCAAGTACATACTTGCCTGGCTCGCCCGATAAGCTCCAGCCAGCTCCGAAGTACCGTAATTGAAGCGGTGCAAAATCCCGTCGCCCTGCGTGAACCCAGTGCTTACCGCGTTGTCGTTGAGCCCCCGTTATTTCTGAGGGGAGAGTTATGAGTCATTGTTCGTCAGAATTGATCATCATGGTGGTTGAAGAGAATGATGTAAAACAAGCAACGATCGTCAATATCCTCAAGGCTATCGGTCTCCATCATATTCTAAGCGTCAGCAGTGGCCAAGACTGCATAGATATGATCAAGAATTACCCGCTACCTGTGAATATCGTCTTCAGCCATCTGGATATGGACGGTATGGATGGCATAGAGCTGCTCCGTCATTTAGGAGAGCAACAACTGGCTGAAAGCTTTGCCCTCATCGAGTTCAACGATTTTGCGATTTTGCGAACGCTTGAGGATATGGCTGAGCAGCTAGGTCTAAGCATACTGGGCTGTGTTGAGCAGACTTTCACCCAAGAAAACATTGAAATGATCTTAGATCGTTATTATGTTCATCATAACAAGAGCGATCCCGAAGAATACGGCGACATGCCAACCCAAGCTGAAATCATTGAAGGCCTTGCCAATAATCAGTTTATAACTTGGTATCAGCCCAAAGTGCAGATTGATACAGGTGAATGGTTCGCTGCTGAAGCCCTTTCACGCTGGGTACATCCGGAACGTGGAATGATTTATCCAACTCAATATATTCCGGTACTTGAGGAACTGGGCATCGTTGACAAATTGACTTGGAGCCAGATTCATGTAATTGCAGAAAATCTTCGCCATTGGCTCAGTCTTGGCAAGAAAATTTCAGTTTCCATCAACATATCACCGTCCATGCTAAATGACCGGTTATTGGCCAACAAGCTAACCGAAGTGACGAATCGCTATAATATTAGCCAAGATCAGATGGTGCTAGAGATTACTGAATCCATGCTAATGGAAAACTTAGCGAATAGCTTGGAAACCATTGCTCGAATGAGGCTGCAAGGTTTCACTTTATCAATGGATGATTTTGGTACCGGTTATTCTAATCTACACCAGCTAGAACGGATGCCTTGCTCTGAACTGAAGCTGGACAAGTCGCTGGTTACCGGCGCCCATGAAAATCCTGTTCGGTGTGTGATTCTGGAATCCAATATTGGAATGGCTAAGAAACTCGGCATGAAAACTGTCGGCGAAGGAGTTGAAACAGTGGAGGATTGGTTCATACTGAAGCAACTCGGCTGCTCTATTGGCCAAGGTTACTTAATCGCCAAGCCCATGCCAGCCAATGAGTTGCTCGCTTGGTCTGAAGAGTGGAGCCTTCGCTACACAAAAATTATAAATGACCAAAAATAACCCGTTGAGCTTATTAATGAAGTCTTTAAAAACCATTTCTCAGCAGCCAACGGTAGTGTTCACAACTCTGTGTCATTTCTTTAAACTTAGAAAAAGAGATGACTATGATAACACCAACGTTCGATATGAATACCGCTCTCAAGGCGCTGCGTAACTTAAAAACGCGACAACTATCTTGAAAGTTACCGGTTTTTGGAGCTTACTGACACTTAATCAAGCAGACAAAGACAGGAGGTCTCCTGCCTTAAATAAAAAACTCGTCAAATTCAAATGAGATTTTTTACGTCCTTCTAAGTGGCTAATAATTGATACAAGCAGGATAGCTATCAGGTGTTACATAAGCTTGTGTACTGAATAAAAAGGATTTTTTGCCTTGCGCTTTATAATGTATTTCCATAAAAAAAGCTGTCCATCCTGTCTGTTTGTCGGGTTGCCATTGATAAGTGAATGAATCATCTTTTGTTATGATTGGTTGAATTTCTGCACGGATGAACTTTACCGATTTCAGCCGAAAATCACGAGTGTTGGGATTATTCGCACTCCAGACATAGACATGATTAGGCTTCTGGTCAGAGTGTAAGGTCAGTGTGTTGCTGAAATGGTCATATTCTTCTTGATAATTCGGCAAAGGATCACCTTGAATAATGGCAGAAAGGTTGGTTAGAATACCATCCATGTAGTTCATTGAAGGTATGCTTCCGCCATGGCTCATGCTGGGAAGGATCATCATGTTCTTATTGCCCTTCAGTTCTGGGTAGTAATAATGGGTAGCATCCGGAATGAAGAAGCTATCACTGCTGGTCTGAACGACCATCGAATGAACGTTACTAAAACGCTGAAGATAATAATAAGGATCAATCAATTTGAATAACTCACGGTAACGATTGTTATCAGATGCGAGGAGTTCCTGAAAGATATTTCGATTGGTAAAAGAGGAGAATGGCTTCGGAAAATAGCAATAACTGTTTTGGATTGCACTGAGGGTTTCAGGAAAATTCTGGATCATCGCAATCGGAACAACTGCGGAAATAAGCTGCCTTGCTTGTTCATTTTCTCCTTGGTCGAATGCGGTAGCTAGCCATGCTGCCCAAGCTCGCTTGGAAGCGCCGCCAATAACAAAATGCTTGATCGGGTCGGCGATGAGATTAGCATTTATAAAGTCGATGGCTTTATAAAGTCCGGCTACGCTAGCTTCTGCCATAGGGAACAGAAGTGTACTAGCAGGTTCAATGGTATTCAATGCAACTGCCCGCACGAGACTCTCAGCCAATAATTCATTCTCTTTCAGTGACGCTTCCGGTGCATCAAGAAAAGTATAGGGTTGATTCGGCACCTGCTGTTGATAAACGACAATCGCATTGGTCTCTTTTACTATCATATCTATCATGATGCTGGAATGTAGCTTACGTCTATACAGCATTGAGGCATTATTCTGGGTCGACATGAGCTGTCTTATACCGCTGCCTGAGCGATCATTTTCACCGTCATCAATGAAGTAAAATGCAGTGTCAGGCATGTGTTTCTTGTTGTTGGGGATAGCGATGGTGATGTCATGCTCCCATACTTCACCCTCAATGGTTTTGGCACCTTCCGACCACCTTTGGGATATAAATGTGCATGAATACACCGTTGATGCAGGGTAAAGTATGGGTTTCTGACATGCCAATTCGCTCGCTTCTGATAAATGTTCTGAAATATAGGTATCTAGTGCCGTGTCATCAGCGGCTGAAAAACCGGTCAATAATACATTTAATGCAACCAGTACTATGCAGCCTGAACGCAAGCGATGGGTCCTTTTATTCGGTCGGTCTGCCTTTATGAAGAGGTACTCCAACGCATCATTTAAAACAGACTTAATCTTAATCAAAAACATAATCAATAAAACCTTTTTTTGGACATGCAAAATTACTCTTTAGTGAGATGACTGGCATGTTTAGTTAATAATTTATCTAGGTTGTCAGCAAAGTTTTTTTGGTCGCTTTGGGTCATCGCGGCAGGTCCGCCCGTCTGGATGCCACTAGCACGCAGAGTATCCATGAAGTCCCGCATGTTTAGGCGCGCTCTGATGGAGGCCTCGGTATAAAGTTCTCCTCGGGGATTCAAAGCAAAACCGTTTTTTTCCAAGACCTCAGCCGCCAGAGGAATATCTCCCGTAATGACGAGGTCGCAGGCATCCAAACGCAGGATAATTTCATTGTCAGCAACATCAAATCCACTGGGGACCTGCATGAATCGGATGTAGGGTGAAGGAGGAACGCATATCGGCCGATTGGCCACGAGGGTCATTTCTACCCGCATACGCTCAGCTGCGCGAAACAGAATTTTTTTAATTACGACGGGGCAAGCGTCGGCATCTACCCATATTTTCATGGTATACCACTGATTCTTCAATATATGACAGCATGTTGCTCTTTGCTCTGATAGCAAATACAACGTAGATTCAATCCATCTGCCTCCTAGCAGTCTGTCGGACTTACCACGAACCCACTACGAAAAAGCCTAATTTTGCCATTTTTTATGCTGCTTTTCGTTGAAT
>JAGLCE010000019.1 GCA_023146365.1 Endozoicomonadaceae bacterium | reverse complement strand
AAGACTACATTGATGAGGTATTTGAAGATATACAATTACCACATAACGCAAAAAGCACTATGTCATATTGCACCTACCCAATCCCTAAAAGACTGGGCGATAAAATATCCTGAAATATTCACTAAACGCGTTTATAATCAGGCGAGACCCGACAGCTATCATTTAAATAATTCAGACGACACAGCCTTAGCTGGTCAGCTAAATAAAGAGAATCAAAAACTAAAAAATGAGTGCGATACTCTCTTATGACAGAAAAGAGAAGATCAAACGTAAGATAGATGAAGAGAATAAAAAAAATGCGTGCATATATGCATGCAATAGAATATGCTAAACAAAAACTGAACGACATTAATTACAAAATAAGTAAATGTAAATTTCATGATAAAGATATTCGCACTAAGATTAGTAAAAAACAGGAGGTAGTGGATGATCTCCATTGTCGAATTCGAGGAATAAGAAAAGAGAATTCTGAGGTAGGCGAAATAGATTCGGCTGTGATCAAGGAGATTTCGGGTGTGCATGATGTTGAGTGGAAAAATCTATATAAGGAAGTCTCTAAAGATGATACACTTACCAGTAAAAATACTGAAGGTTCTAATAGAAATATGAATGCTGCGGTTGCCGATTATCTATCAAAAGCATTGAAGCTTGGAGAAGTCGTAGCAAAAAATATTATATTAACAGAACAAATTAAATGATGTGAGAACTTGGATATTGATAATAAAAATAAAATTTTGGAAAGTAAAGTAAATGAGATGAAAGTAAATTTTATGACTGATAGAGATGATATGCTAGATGATTATTTATCCTTGTGCGTGCCTTTTGCGTTAACGATAACGATTGCTTCTGGTATAATCAACTACTATTTTTGGGAGGGTTGAACAAGAAAAAGACAACATTTTTATGGACTTATGCTAGATAAGCCTATTTTTATTTTTAAATTGATATAAAAATAGATATTTAAATTTCGTAGCAGAATAGTTCTGCTACATGATATTAATGAGGTAAGACAATGAATTATTCAGTTACAGATTCAACTACCAAGACTGCTATTGATAGTAATCAATCTTCATCCAATTTAGGAGTTTCTGGGAACTATGTGATTTTTGCTAAAGGATGCTTCCGGGCTGGTTTGATAGCAACAACCACTGTATGCTTTCCATTAATTATGGGCGAGGCGCTGGTAAGCGAACTTCATCATTCCTATGGTGATAACACTAAATCAATGACAGTGAAGATCAAAAGGGCTGTAGCGCCAGCGATGTTTGCTATGCCAGTACTCGGCCCTATCGTTGTTCGTCAATGCTTTGATGAGCTTATCGTGCACGGTAAGGTTATTATATCGAAAGATGCAATGAAAGATAACAGTTATTTCCGAGCGTGCATCCCTTTTGTTTCATCGTTGATGATGAGCCTTGCTATGGACAGTTACTTTTTTGGCTGGGGTTCTGGCCGTTGTGGCGGATCCTGCTAATAGGAATACCATCAGGCGAGACCCGACATTTAGGAAAGGTTTTGGGTCGATACTCACAGGCTCGCTTTGAGTTTAAATGCGTACACATAGTTATTAGACTGCTGCTGATGCATTAGGGAATCTCTGACCAAAATTGATTCTTTTGATTCTTTTGATCCTTTTTGCTAGCCTTCTTGGCTGATAGGGCATCTTTAGAGACATTAGCGAAGCTAGACATGCTTGAAACACTGAGTTGGCTGGCTGTTCGTCTTCATTCATGGAAACCGCTGCTTTGGGTCGTTTTCATCGGCTCATTGTTAACGATGAGTGTCCAGCTATTTCGCTCGGTATCGCTTGAAAGCACTCCGTTATTTATTCCGGCACTGGGCTGTTTACTGTGGGCGTTGACCGGATTCATGTTAACGCTCTGTTTTCAGCAGATACCCGCTCGCCCTGAAACTATTTCTCGTTTTTTTCCTCGTCAGATAACCAGAATAAAGCGATTCGGGTATGGGTTGCTTGCTCTGGTGTTCATGGCGACCACGTTGGGGATCATCGCAATCACTGGCCGCATGCTCAGGATTTATATCGTCTAACACCGTAAAAGAGGCGGTGGTCTGTCTGTACCGCATGATGGCGTGACGTTTAGATTGACCTCAGACGAATCGCCAGTCCTGAATCTCTGACCGTTGCTTGGCGTATGGCTTGCTCCAGAATCGCTTTGTGGGTGAATAGATCCAGCTGCTGCTTTGCTCTGGTAATGCCGGTATAGATCAGCTCACGGGTTAACACCGGACTCGGCTGATCAGGGAGTACCATGACGGTATGGCTAAACTCCGATCCCTGACTTTTGTGAACCGTCATGGCGAATACGGTTTCGTGGTCAGGTAGTCGACTGGGCAGAAAGCTTTGAATGGTACGGTCTGGCATTTCAAATGCTACCCGAAGACGTCCGGTGTCGTCGGGTAGCGTGATACCGATATCACCGTTATACAGTCCTAATCCATGGTCATTACGAGTGATCAGGATCGGCCGACCGGCGTACCAAAGAGTATTGGTTTGAATCAAGCCCGCAGCGGCCAGGGTGTGGCTAATCGCTTGGTTCAGCCCTGAGATACCATAACGCCCCTCTCGAACAGCGCATAACACTCTGAACTGGTTAAAGGCTGCAATGATCGTTTCCGGTGCGTTTTTTTGCGCCATTGCTGTCAAGTAGGGACGATAGCCATCCAGTATCAGTGTCATTAAACTGGGGTAATCGCTCTCACCGGAGGTATGTAACCGAATATCGGAGTAATGGGCATCGGCGAATTTAACCACCTGCGATGGTTTGCCGCGATTGACCGCGATCGCCAGTTGTCCTATGCCAGAACGGGCATCGAAACGATAGCTTTTTCTCAGCAGACAGAGGCTGTCACGAAGGCGGTCACCTTGTGGTTGCTGGAATTCCGAGAAATCATAGCCGGTGAGTTGTGTTAGCTGGGTACTTTGTTCAGGACTGTATCCTTGGTTGGCAAAGCCACAGATGTCACCGAGCACACTACCGGCTTCGACGGATGAGAGTTGATCTCGGTCTCCCAGTAGAATCAGGCGGGCATGATCCGGTAGAGCCTCTAGAAGCCGGGCCATCATGGGGAGGTCGATCATGGACGCTTCATCGACCACTAAAATATCCAGATGTAATCGATTCATTCGGTGATATCGAAAGTTGGACTGGTGGGGAATGACACCCAGAAGCCGGTGTATGGTACTTGCCATGGCAGGAATGGCCTGCTTGACCGCATCGCTAACATTAAGGTCATGACGGGCGCTGCCTATGGATTCGGTTAACCGCGCTGCGGCTTTACCGGTCGGTGCAACCAGTCGTACCTCAGGCACGTTGCCCTCCGTTACTCCCTGTTCAACCAAGAGCGCCAGCAAGCGAGTCACCGTGGTTGTTTTTCCGGTACCGGGGCCACCGCTGATGACTGAGAATTGCTGGGTCGCTGCCACGGCTGCCGCGACTTTTTGCCAGTTAAGAGAGACGGATTCCGGGATTAATTGATCCAGCTGCTGTAACTGTCCCGATTGCACGGCTGCTTCGACTTTGGGCCAGTCCACCTGTTCGGGTTTTTCGATATCCAGCCATTTGATGAGCAGGTCGCGACCCTTCGTTGCAGGTGCTGAAACCAGCTGTTGATGAACAAACTCATAGTTTCTGGAAAACAGTCGAGCCAGCGTATCCTGAATAGCGGGTGAGCTGATGGGCGTTCGTTGACTGTGCGCCAGCCAGTCACAGATATCCCGCTCGTAAAGCCAGTATCGGCGCAGGTAAAGGCGCTGATCTTGCAGTACTAGCGGTGACGCAGTGCGGCCGTCAGTAATCACCGGTAGTGGTTTGAGCGCCTCCCCCCACTGCTCGAATTCAATGCCTGTCAGGCGAACCAGTTGACGACTACTGTCGCTTTTTAGGTCAAACAGGCGATCGTGATTCAGTTCATCGAGGTTAAGGCAGACATGGCCATGGCCGAGATGATAACTGACCAGTGCTCCGGTCAGAGCCAGCAACGGGTTCTCATGCAGCGACATGAGAAAACGGGCGAACTGGTAGTCGAGTGCGCGAATTTGGCCGGTGTCGACGAGGGATGCCAAAGCGTTCAGCATACCGGCTCTCCTGTACCGATGGTTCCTTGAGTGAACAAGGCATCCAGCTGTGTGATGAGCGAGTGTTCAGGCTGACAGTGAAAGACCCCGTGTCGACGGTTGTCACCGGATGTCATACCCCGCAGGAACAGATAGAAAACGCCTCCCATATTTTTTTGGTAATCATAATCGGGTAGACGACTCGAGAGAAAACGGTGTAGTGCCAAGGTATAGAGCTGATACTGGAAGTCATAGCGGTGTTCTATCATTACGTGGCGCATGGCGTCCTGTGTGTAGCTGGCAGCGGTATCACCGAGGTGGTTGGATTTATAGTCGAGCACGTAGTATCGACCCTGATGTTCAAACACCAGGTCAATAAACCCCTTGAGCATGCCTTGTACCTGCTGAAAGTCCAGTAAGCCCGCATCGGATGACAGCGGGTCACCTGCTCGGATGATTCGGTTGATGGCGGGTGCCTGGATGGTTGCCATGGAGAGGAGAAACGCCATTTCAACTTTGCGTTTGTCGTCTTTTATGGCGCGCAGGCAGAGGGCTTCATCATCCAATGGGCAGTCCAGCACATTCATGACTAGCTGTTCTGTGACTGTTTGCCATTTTTCATCGTATCCCTCCAGCAGGAGCTGTTTTTGAATCAATGGTTGGAGGTTACTTTTGCTGGCCGTTGGAAAGGATATCTGTTCGAACAAGCTATGCAGGAAGATGCCAGCTTGGGCACCTCGGGGAAACGTAAAAATGGAGATTTCGTCGGGTGAAGTGATCGGTTCTGCTGCGCCTGTATTTGCGTTGTTGGCACCGGTATCGATCTCCAATAAGGGTGCTTTTAGGTGTGCTTCTAGTGATCCCTTGCTGGAAGGGGCAGTATGGGTACTGGTAAGGGCAGAGTAGCTGGTGATCCACCAATTACGTTTGATTATTCCAGCAAAGCGTGTGCTGGTCAGTGTCGATCGGTCTTCAGTTATGGGCTGGTAAGGTGGTAGCTGATGATCGGGTGGTGGCAGGACGACGATACACTGACTGTTATGGGTCAGATGGTTCAGTTTCTCTTGCAGCAGTGCCAGTCCACCTTCTTCCTTTCCTTGCAGTAGATAGCCGATGGCCATCCGATGAAGCTCTGACGTTTTGCCTCTGCCGCCTTTGGTAACGGGCGCCAATCCGATATGGCAGATATGGACTGATCGGGTCAGGGCGACATAGAGTAGCCGCAGATCTTCTGCCAGTCGTTCTTGATCGGCTTTTTCCAAGGCGTTTTTGTTACCGGTCAGATCAAGGATGGCTTGTTGGCTATCATCGTGAAAGAAGCCTTGATCCTGCTTCCTCCAAGTGCAGGCAAAGGGTAGAAAAACGACATTGTATTCCAATCCCTTGGACTTATGGATGGTCACAATCTGAACCAGCTTTCGGTCACTTTCTAAGTGTTGCTGCTGCTCTTCTGCGCGCTGATTCGGTTCGGTGGTATGATCCGATAGCCAGCGTAACAAGGCGTGAGGATGATTGGTCTCCTGGCTTGCTGCTGCCAGTAGCTCCCCGAGATGGAGAACGTCGGTCAGCCGTCGTTCGCCAAACGGTGAGGCCAGCAGTTGTTCTGCCATCTGCCGACGAGTGAGCATCTGTCGCAACATCGCCAGTACGCCCTGTTTGAGCCATAGCTGATAATACTGTTCGAACTCCTCTACCGCCTGCTCCCAGATCTGTTCATCATGGTTGAGCTGATCCAGTTGTTCCGCATTGAGATTCAATAGCGAGCAGGCCAGTGCCGCACGCAGAGATCGGTCATTGGCTGGGCTGAGGCAGGCCGTTAGGATCAGATGGAGATCTGCCGCCTCCGTGGTGGCAAATACATTGTCACCACCACTCAGATAAACACTATCAATATTCTGTGCCGCCAGCGCCTTACGGATCGTTTGTCCTTGTGAACCCGTGCGCACGAGCACCACGATATCGCTGGGTGATAATGGATGCTGGTGGTCCGTTAAGACAATTTGACACTGGCCGATGGTCGCCGCTGTCAGCATTTCGTTGATGCGGGTGGCCGTGGCATGTGCCATTTGCGTCTCATAGTCACCCTTGCTGACGACCTCTGCGCCACCCCCTTGAAGCCAACACTGGATGGCCGGTTCTTCCTGACCGTTGAGACGCACTGTTTTGCGGTCAGCATGAGGTGATGAATGGATGGCGAAGAATGGAATATCCTGATCGTAGATGAAGGGGGCTGTGGCTTGCTCAAAGAGTTGGTTCACTGCTTTGACCATGGTGCTGCTGGAGCGCCAATTGGTGTCTAGTGTGTAGTGATTCTCAACGTTATGCCGCGCACTGATATAGGTAAATATGTCGGCACCGCGAAAGGCGTAGATGGCCTGTTTTGGGTCGCCGATCATGAACAGACCACTCCTGTTCGAATGGCTATCGTTCATACTCGCCGGATAGATATCGCCGAAAATACGGTATTGCAGAGGGTCGGTATCTTGGAATTCGTCGATCATCGCCACCGGATACTGCTCACGAAGACGTAATGCCAGATCCTGATTGCCAGCATCGTCAAGTGCTTCTGCCAAGCGGGTCAGCAGGTCATCAAACGACATCGACCGAGTGATCGCTTTGTGGGCTTTCAGACGTTGCCTGACATCGACTAATGCTTCTGCTAGCAGAGCATCCTTGAAATCTGGCAGGTGGTCCAAGAGTTGACTGCAGGCGATAAAGACGGAGTGTTGCGGTGCTGTACCCTTCGTGGTTTTTTCTTCCAAGATATCCTGTCGGAATTTTGGTAGCTTTTCGGGTGTGTCGAGTGACTGAGTGTTGGTATTGGCCCACTGAGAAATGCTCTCCAGCCAGAGGGGCAGATTTTTTTTGGAATAGCTGCGTTTATCGACACCAGATTGAGTGATCAGTGCACTTAATTCGCCGACCGAAGCGAGCCATTGGGTTTTGAACACCGTGATGTCACAGATGGCCTCGGTATGTCGCTTCTGAAGTCGTTCTGCACTGCCAGCTAAGACCGTGAGCCCGTGGCTGGCGAGCCAAGGACGTATACCCTTCAGCAGATCAGCCGGTGTTTTCCAGATACGCTTGATCGTGGCCGTGAGGGCTTTGTCTGCGGGATAAAAACGGTGACGCCAGTAATCGGCAACGGCTTGATGCAGTATCTCTGATTCATCGGTCACTAGCTCACAGTTGAAGAGTGTTCCGCTTTCAAAGGCGTGCTGTTTCAACATGCGCAGGCAGAAGCCGTGAATGGTGAAAATGGCGGCTTCGTCCATCTGCCGCTCTGCCAGCAGTAGTCGTTCGGCCTCTATCGAATGATGGGCAGATGCGGTGAGTAGCGATTGAGTAAAAGGGTCGTTTGTCTGGCCAGAGAGAAAGGCTTGACGGGTATCGTGAATGCGGGCTCTGATACGATCCCTGAGTTCGGCAGTGGCCGCTTCTGTAAAGGTGACGACTAATAGGCGATCAACGGTAAGGGGTTCGGCATGGGCACTCTGTTCATCACCATGACCGAGCAGCAGACGCAAGTAGAGGCTGGCAATCGTGTAGGTCTTGCCAGTGCCGGCGCTGGCCTCAATCAGACGGCGACCAAACAGGGGGAAGGTTAGGGGGTTCAGAATCACTGGTGTTGTCATATGGTGCTTTCCAGTATGCTCTCCAGTGCGTTATGGGCGGGTAGCAGTAAGTCTTGACTGAGCGATTTTATGGTTTCAAATAGTTCGTCATGCAGTTCGGGATATATGCGCTGGATGTAGCGATTGTCAGACTCCCCGATGGTTCTTTTACCCCCGTAACTTTCACCCCCGTAATAGGTGTTGAACGCTTTCGCTTTCGCTGTTTGGATCACGGATTCCTCGGTACTGATTTGACTGTCAACCACCACTTCATCCAGCCAAGCCATCGCTGTCGAGGGGAAGAGTGGTTGCGGCTGGTTGAGCCCTTCCAGATAGAACGCCATCAGTCGGTTGAGGTGGGATTGTGCCGTTTCTGACGGTATGGCTTGCAAAAAACAGCAACGGTCGGTGCAGCAAATAGCGGTTCTGGCGGGCGTTGGAGCGCAGGTGCAGTAGCACAGGTGTTCTATCCAGTAGCGAAGCAGGTAGAGAGGTTTGAGTTTGCCCGGTCGGTAACGTACCAATCCCGTTGACGTACACTGTTTCAGCCAGCCGGTCAATGATGTTGTGCCGTTGAGGGTAAGGTTCATCTCTAGATCGTCAGCGGGATCATGGAGTGCTGAACGGATCGTTTCGCTCAGATTAACCAAGGACTCTTTTTGCTCCTCCAGTATTAAGTGACCAAAATATCCGTGAGGAAGATCGCCGCTGGCACGACGGCGAGATTCACTGTCGTCAGTATTGCCGGTCTGGAGCAGATCATTAAGAAGGGCATCTCGCAGATGGTAGGATTCCAAAGGGTTAAGGCTAAAGGGTTCGTCACTGTCTAGAACGGTGCCAGGCTCATTGAACCAGACTTTCAATCGGCGATTACAGAAATACTCGCAGGGGTTGCGATAAAAACGGAGTAGCTCTGTGAGTTCAACGGTGTCTGGCAGTGGTTCACTGTCAAGCGGCGACTGAATGAACGGTTGAGTGACTTCGCCTTCACCTTTAGCGGCTGGCAACCATTCGCCAGCAAAGCTGAAGAGCGACTGGGGCTCGGTCGAGGTTGTTGTTCTGAAATAGTCAGGGTTAAAGGGTTGCAAGGGGTGTTCGGTGATCAGCCATTGTGACAGTTTGATCTCCGGCTCTCCCTGAAGGTTGAAGCCTTGATCGCAGTAGTTGAGTAGCTCTGTCACCAGAACGGAAGGGATACGTTCACTGTTATCGGTGATGCTGTGTCCTACATAGCTAATATAGAAGCGATCTCCGGCTGAGAGCATCGCCTCAAGGAAGAGATAGCGGTCGTCATCTCGTCGAGAACGGTCTCCTCGTTGTGGATGACGGGCGATCAAGTCGAATCCAGTGGGTGGGATAGTGCGAGGGTAGACACTGTCATTCATGCCCAGCAGGCAGACGACCCTGAAAGGAATAGACCGCATGGGCATTAGGGTGCAAAAATTGACTTGTCCGGTTAGGAAGCGCTGGCTGCCCCGTTCGCCCTCTAGCTTAGTAGCCAGATAATCGGAGAAAATATCGCAGCTCAGGGTTTCATGGTAACCCGCATCCAGCAGTTGCTGATGAAGATGATCCAGGCTTGAGCGTATGAGGTTTAATGGTCGTTCATCGTCTGAATCTGGCGTGTAGAACCGTTCAAGCAGTCTGTTGCTAAATTGAATCCACTCCTCAATGGTGCGAGGTGATTCTATATCCTCGTATAGTTGTCGGATCGCTTCAATATAAGCGGCCAGTTGACCACAAAGGGCGGCATCCAGACCTTGGATGGCATCATAGGGCAGAATGTTGTCATAGAGTCCGTCAGCTTCAGGCATGGCGTAGCCGAGCAGCATACGCTGGAGTCCGAACCACCAAGTATTTTCATGATGATCAGGGAGCGTTAGTCCTGTTATGTGATGGGTGTTAAGCCCCCATCGAATGCCCGCTTCTTCGACCCAGCGGTGCACGGTTTGATACCCTTTCGTATCGAATCCAAAGCGGCGCATCACGGCTGATGTTTCCAAAATGTCCATTAAATCCGGTGCGCTGCAGCGGCGTTTATGGATCGTCAGTAACCGCATCAGAGAGTTCAGTAGCGGGTGTTCAATGCTGGCACTACGGTCTGATAGCGCCCAAGGGATATAGCGTTCATCGGGCGCACTGCCAAAGACGGCTTGGACAAAGGGGCTGTAACGATCAATATCCGGCATCATGACCACGATGTCGCGGGGGGGCAGGTCGGGATCAGACGTGAACAGCGCCAGCAGTTGATCATGAAGGACCTCGACCTCTCTGAGAGGGCTATGGCAGGCGTGAATTGCGAAGGAGCGATCCTCTGGCGCGATAGCCAATAGCGGTTCGGTGCAAGTCACCGACTCCCCCCTCTCCTTGAGGTTCAGGATATCTTTCTGGAGGGTGTGAAGTAGGGAGTCGGTCGGCGGTTCTGCAAATGCGTCGATCTCTGTCGATGGTAGTGCCTGAAGTTGGTGGAGGTAATCTCTGCCCAGTTTTCCCATCGACGCCAGCAACGGATTGGTGAAGGTGTCACAGTTATCCGGTGTCATGCCATTCCTGTTGAAACGGTTGGCATTCAGTTTAGCCAGGTATTTCGGGTCACGGATATCCCCCCAGAAATACTGGCAGGGGTTGGTCACCATCAGGTGAATGTCACAGTGTTTTCCCAACGCTTCCAGTGCTTCGACATAATGAGGGGGGAGGGCGGAAACACCGAAAACAAAGAGTCGCTCCGGTAAACCATTGGGTGTTGTGGCGGATTGTTGTAGCGTGCGGATAAATTCACCGTAAAGGTTGGCTCGGTGCCAGATCGGTTGCTGGAGCTCACTGGTTTTTTCCACCAGTGCACACCAGAGTTCCGGTTGCCAGGGCTGGGAGGCGGTGATGTTGACGAGGCTGTCTTGCTGCTCCCAAGCGGAGATCCATTCTGGTCGGTAGACTAAATACTGGTCAAACATATCGGCAATGCGTTCGGCTAGCTGGTAGCGACGCAGTCCTGTGGTGTCATCGATCAGATAGTGCTTTAGGGAGGCGAAGGTTGATCTCTCCAAGTGTTCGGGCAGTAGTGTGATGATTTTCCAGGTCATGGCTTCCTTATTGAACGCTGACCGCTCAGGAATGCCGTCCAGTACCTGAACAAACATCTGCCAGATAAAAGAGGCCGGCAGTGGAAACTGCATACCTGCGGCAATACCCAAGGAAGAAGCGAGCTCAAGCCGTAGCCACTGTGCCATGCCGGGACTTTGAACCAGTATTTGTTCATCGATAAAGGGATTAATGAGTGGTTGGCGACGGATCAGTTCGACCAGTAATTCTTTGAGGATATCCAGGCGGTTGGATTGGTAAACGGTGAACACAGAGGCTCCGAAAGGTGGGCGTTAATGTCGTCATTTTCAGGTAACGTTGGTGGAGCTGCAAGCGGTTCGCGGAAAATAATGAACTGATGTAACGAATGGGTGAATTCACCCGATTCCAAGAGCGATAGGGTTAGGCAATGTTGATGATCTTATGACTTTGAAGGTTTAGGCGCCAGCGGGGATGGGCAAGGCAGTATGAGATCGTGTCAGCGGTGATGGAGTCTCGATATAGCGTGATGTCATCGTCTGCATGAGGGTCAGCCATCGGAGTGAGGTAGTAGTATTTTGCTTGAATGTGGGAGAAACGTTCTGGCATGGAGTCCGGCTGCGGATAGACCAGTTTGAGCTCATCACACTGGGTGATGACAACATTCGCGCGGCCTTTTGGACTGACGCAAATCCAGTCGATGCCTGTTGGCGGTAAGAGAGTACCATTGGTCTCAATAGCGATCTCGAAACCTCGTTGGTGCATGGCATCGACCAGTGTTTGATCCAGCTGTAGTAAGGGTTCGCCACCGGTACAGACGATGAAGGGGGGAGACGTGTCATCTGGCCAGTGATTGAGCAGAGTGTCTGCCAAGGCGTCAGCGGTTTCAAAATGTCCACCACCGAGGCCATCGACCCCTCGGAAATCGGTATCACAGAAGTGGCAGATGGCATGGGTACGATGCTTCTCAAGGCCGCTCCAGAGATTACAGCCACTGAATCGGCAGAAGAGTGCAGGACGACCCGTATGGGCACCTTCTCCTTGCAGTGTAAAAAAGAGGGCTTTGACGGTGTACATCAGAGTGTTTCGTACTCCTGTGGGTCAATCAGGTTGAGTGCTTCAAAGGCTTTCAGGCGCGAATGGCAGGCACCACAGAGGCCACAGGCTTTTTTACGACCGTTGTAGCAAGTCCAGGTCTGGCGGTAGTCAAGTCCCATGGTTAGGCCGTCTTTAAGGATATCGCTCTTGCTGGCGTTAATGTAGGGGGCGACGATCTCTACCGGCTGCCAGTCGGCTATGCGAGTGACTTCGCTGACTGCCTTGACGAATTCTGGGCGGCAATCTGGATAGACGGCTGAATCATCATGATGTGCCCCATAGAAAACGGCGCCTGCCTGAAGGGATATGGCATAACCGGTCGCCAGAGAGAGCAGGATCATGTTTCGGTTAGGGACGACCGTCGACTTCATGTTGTCGACAGAATACTCACCTTCAGGGATGTCGATGTTGGATGTCAGTGAAGAGCCCTGAAGGAGAGGGGTGATGGAGGTGATATCAACCACTTTATGGCTGATGCCGAGCTGTTCACTGACCGATTTGGCGAAATCCAACTCCTTCCTGTGGCGTTGACCGTAATCAAAGGAGAGGGCGTAGACCTCGTAATCCTTTCTTAGTGCGTTGTGAAGGACCGTGTAGGAATCCATTCCGCCAGAATAGATGACGACCACTTTGTTCATAATCATTGAGCCTTGCCTGAATAATAGCCGGTGCAGGCGTTGAGGCTGCAACGTCGACCGATAAAACAAAGCCGGTAATTATAACAAAGAATGGAGTGTCATTGTACGGTTTTCGGCTCAGACGTCTCTGGGAGCGACAAGATTCAGCACACATTTCTGAGAAGTAGTGACAAGAAAACACCATGCTGTCCGTGACTAATACTCTGTTAGAATGAGCTGCTTTCACGGGAACAGATGAGAGGGATCACAACATGTTAATTCGGATGCTAAATGGGTATCTGTTGAGTTTTCTGATGAGGACATAGTAAACTGCACATTGCTATTTAGACCTTAGACCTTACACAACTTATTTTATTTTATTTTTATTAGAACGCTATATCTTGATCTCGGATGGATAGCCAATGATATGCAAAAGGATTATTGGTGTTCTGATCGTTGCTGCCGTGTTTTTTCAGTGTCAATCAGCGCATGCGACCAGAGGGCCTAAGGGGTATCATTGGGAGGCATGTGAGACTATCACCTGCGCTTTTCTGGTACCAGATAGTTGGAAGTTTGAACGATTCAATAACGGTAACTCTAAGCGATTCGTCATCACGAAACAACGACACAAGCAACCGATTGCTCCCCGTATTCAGATTAACGTGCTTCAGCAGTCGAAGGTGAAAACAGGCATTTCTGCTGAGGAGCACATGAATATGTTTATAGAAAATTTATACAATTCTTCACGGGTATTGGATACCTGGCAGCGAAAAAATGGGAATTTTATAAGTCGGGCGATAACGGGTACGCATCGTAACAATGCTGACAACTCTACTCAAACATTTAATCTCCTGATCGCTAACATGAAAACGGATACATTATATGTCATGAGTTTTAAAGCAGCTTCTACATTTTGGGATCAGGAATGGCCTGTTGTAAAGCTACTCTTTGAACAGCTGCGTCTTGATGGAGAGGTTTAACCGGTCAGTGAAGCTGTGGCGGGGAAAAGCACCTCTGATCATGCGTTACATGCATTATAGAAGTGCCATGCTGATTGTTTCTTCAGGCGAGTGCCTTCTCTGTTATTGGTTTATAGAGGAAAGAGCTTGGGTGGTTGGATAGCTTTTCTAAACGGGTGTCTCGTCGTTGTAGTCTCTCTTGCCGGGTGCCTGTAGACCAAGGCTTTATAGCGTTAAATTCCGGTAGTGACTGGCCAGGCAAAAGGTAAATAAATAGTGGAAGAGGGGTGTTAATCTGGCCGGGGTATTGAGTGCGACTCTTTTTGTTTGATTGCCTGAGTTGTTCAATTGAGTGTGACCAGCTTAGGTTGGCACGTAGGTGAGGCGCCAGAGGACGTTTGATCACGACAATATCATCACTGTGCATCTGTGTCAGAGAGTTGATGTCGTCTTGTATGACCTGACTGGGTGTGAATTTGTCTTTCAGGTATTGAATGGCTGTATGTGCAGTGAGTCGGACGGAGCCATGTGTGGCTGATGCCCAGCTAAAACCTACTCGATGGAGTCTCTCTTCAAAGAGTCGAATTTGTCGGTAGCATTGAACAAAATGCAGATGTTGAATGTTGAGATCGCCTAATAGGCCTTCGCGTAGCTCTTTTGAGCTGAAGTCTGTCATTTTTATGGATTCGCCAAACAGCTTCCGGTAATTTAACATGGCGGATTTAAAGTCAGATTTTTTCATATTGAAGGATTGGCCGATCGTCAGTGTTTCGTGGGATATGCCGATCAGGCCGGGTAATTTTTGAGTTTGCTGCCGGTGTTGATCTTCACTGTAGATTAATTGTGTCGCTACCAGGGATGCTTCTTCTCTGGCCTTGAGCGTATTTTGCTGCATTAACCAAGCAGGCAGGTTGTTGTCTGCCTGGATTGCGTCACGGAACAGGCGTGCATCGTCTAAAAGTGAGAGTAGGGCTTCTCGTATCGCTATGCGTGCTGCAATTTTTATAGTTGACATAATATACAATCATTGAAATGGTGGGTAATTTATAGAGGATTGTGTCGTTATTTCAAGCAAAATAGCAGATGTAATATGATTTTCCGTTTTTTTCCGTTTTTTTCCGTTTAGGGTGAGGCTGAATTAGGGGCTCTCGCCATTACTCTCGCCATCGATCAGTCCTATATTCCGATTAATTATCTATTTAACGGTATTTAGTGCGTTTGTGAAAATACCAGTCATTGTCTTGTGATAGCGAGATAGTGATGTAATAAAATGAACTCTAGGTGTAAAAAAAACTCTAATGTAGTGAATTGAGTATGTTTTATGTTGTAACCAGAGAAATTATAAGATTGTTGTTTGATGTTTTCCACCATATTTATTCAACAGGTTAGCTGTTTTGTCTAAAAATGTGTGCATATCGGTGTCCGATTTTATTACATGTCGTGATGCTAATTTATTTTTATTATATTGTGGAGTTGAATTATGTCGTTAATGGTCAGATTGATAAAATCAAGAAGAGAAAAGCGGTTATCACAGCAAGCACTGGCTGATATAATTGGGGTTTCAAGGAGTGCGTTGGCGCAGTGGGAGACGGAGATGAGTCGTCCCAGTTTAGATAATTTGCGCAAAATTGCTGAATCACTTTCTATCTCTTTTGAGTGGATTGCAACTGGACGAGGCAATCAGTATATGACTACTGCTAATGAAATAAGTGATGATG
Source organism: Endozoicomonadaceae bacterium (assembly GCA_023146365.1). GTDB lineage: Bacteria > Pseudomonadota > Gammaproteobacteria > Pseudomonadales > Endozoicomonadaceae > Kistimonas. The sequence continues at coordinate 342 of JAGLCE010000019.1, read as the reverse complement.
AACTGGATGATGAAATCAATCGGATGCTGGTGCGTTTGAATGCTCGTCATAAGAAAGCTTTACTGGATGTCATTATGGTTATGAATTAATTATAGTAAATACTCATGGTATATACCATTAATGATTGAAGAAGAGTGATTTTGAGGATTTTTTTTCATTATACGGCCATGCCAAAAATAACCATCCCCTCACAGAAAAAAATAGCATTTTATTACGCGATCTACAAAGAAAATGTATATTTAGTTGATCTTGAGATTGCTATGGACTGCCTGAATTATCACGCTCAAATGGAATTAAACTCTGGTTAATCACAAGCGACGAGACTGTAAATAACTCTGTGTA
>JAGLCE010000018.1 GCA_023146365.1 Endozoicomonadaceae bacterium | reverse complement strand
ACTGTAATAACTGTAATAACTGTAAAAAACGCATATCGCAGGAACTCTCTAGATTGCCAGCATAAGTGACACACGCCTTCCCGATAAAAACTCAATAGGATTAAAGTAGCTTAAGGCTTTTCGCGGACGTATGTTGATTAAAAATTGAGTCTCATCAATTTCATGTCTAGATAAGCCGCCAATCTTCATTCCCTTTGGGAAGAATCACCGTAGCAGGCCATTAGTATTCTCCTTACATCCACGTTGCCATGAGTGGTGCTTGGCAAAATAGTTTTTACAGCCTAATGCCCAAGTTATGCTTGCGTGGTCGGCAAACTCACCACCGTTATCAAACGTAATGGTCTTACAGAGACAAGGTCTTAGATAAGGTCTGAGCATCTTTTTGATGGCCTGACTCACTGCTTTTTTGGTCTTATTTTTAACTCTGGCTGTCAAAATAAGTTTCGAGACACGCCTGGTCAGCGTCACAAGATACCCATCTTGGCCGTGAACGGTATCCCCTCCCAGTGACCGACCTTTTCCTTCAGATCTACACAGTCAGGACGCTCATCAATATCCACTCGATTAGGCATTAAGCGGGCGCAAGCCTCAACACCCTCACTGTGGCGCCATGGGGTTTTCTTGATCAGACCATAGATGGTTTGGCAGCTAATCGTCCCATTAAAAGACTCCAGTTTCATCCTCACTGCAATTTGTTCCGGAGTAAAGCCTAGGCTCAGATGAGACTTTACCTGCCGACTCACAGAGTCAGTTCTTTTATGGAATATGGTTGCGGTACTGATTGACACCCCACTATCACAGATACAGGCACCAAAAAACAGATCAGCTTGACTCTAAGCATGAAAAAAAATCACTCTTCGAACCACGACTCCCGCTTCCGCTCGGCAGTGATGACGCCACACCCACCTCTTTCACGCTCCTGCCCAACATTTCACCAACAAAGGGCAAATGCTTGTCAGCTCAACACGACGAACAGTAGCTAAACAGCCTTAGAGCATACGATTTGATCGACAAAAAAGACAGCATACGCATGGATCATCATAGAATCGCCATTCACGCCCTCAACGACATAATCTTATTAATACGCTGTATTAGCTGTATTAATCACGCCATGCTTAATGCGAACCGAACCATCTCACAGCCTCTCAAAAACTGTACGTATATACAGCTACTACTCTCCACATAACCATCCCTCCACATCAAAACCATGCCGATGGTTAAACAACGAATAAAATCCTAGCAAAATGCTAAAATTTCAGCTACAATGCATTTTTGCGTTATTTACTGTAATTAAAGTAACAATCGTCATGACTGCTAAAGGATTAGATTTTACATTGCCTTAAAATTCTGAACTCCTTTCTAGTTAAAGACCTATGCAACAGGGAAACCATCTTATCCATGAGTGAACAGCTGTTTCGCGCTGAGTTAGCAATCCGACTCGAATATTATCTTAGCGTTGATGAAAAAATCAGTAAACTTTACGAGTCCACCGAAAAAAGCATTCGAGGTGAGCTGTCTCGGCTAAAAGCTCAGTTTCAAACACTCGAATCAGACAACGAAAAACTCAAAAACAGGAATAGCGAGTTATTTGATGATAACCGCTCCATGAAGACAGGGCTTGAAGTGGCTCAAACCTCTGCCAGTAGCAATGAGACAGAAGCGACAAGCCTACGCCGGAAGCTCGAAACCACAGAGAAAAAGCTGGCAACACTGGATACTGAAGCCACTCGCCTTAAACGAGAACAAAAAACCCTAAAAGCGCTTGAACCGGAAAAGTTGAAGAAAAAATTCAATGACGCTAACCAAGAACTGAAAAAACATAAAAAACTGGTTGACCAGATCAGCAAAGAAAGCCGTGAACGTAAACGTCGAATAGACGAACTAACGGCAGAACTCGCTACTAGCAATAAAGAGCGAGATGAACTAAAAGAACAGGCTGAATCAACAGAGAAAGCTGGATCAACAGAGAAAACTGAATCAACAGAGAAAGCTGAATCAACAGAGAAAGCTGAATCAACAGAGAAAGCTGAATCAAAAGTGAAAGCTGGATCAAAAGTGAAAGCTGGATCAAAAGTGAAAGCTGGATCAACAGAGAAAGCTGGATCAAAAGTGAAAGCTGGATCAAAAGTGAAAGCTTGACAATGCTAAAGAGATCGAACTCGTTTCGATTATACCACTCGGTGCCTCGTATCACTGGCTTACACAGTGAACTGAGGCTCGTCTGCTTCCCAGCCTTCGACCACAGTCAGTTAGCGTAAATCATCAACCACCCTGTGATATCGACAAGGCTGTTTACGCAGTCAACGATTCAGTGAGTTCAATCATCAAGTGGTGACCCACCACTATTTTTTAGCTCCTTACTAACATCGCCCCTTTTTTGACGCTGCCATCAACGCCAGCGATGAGTATAAGCCCTAGCTCACGATTGATATCTCTGCAATATCCGCACTGAAAAATATCGCAGATGACTAGAAAACGCTATAGCATTATCAGGCAGCAGAATCCTCACCAATACGACTGCCGATAGCGCTGTGCTGATTTCGATACTTGGCATCCTTGCGCTTATTGTATGGTTTCTCAGCAGGACCACTCATGGTTTCGAAGTTAATAGCCCCGATAGTCATACCAGGTCGCAGGGCGATCGGTAATTTACCGCCATTGAAGAATTCCAGTACAATCTGTCCGCTCCAACCTGGGTCAATTCGGTGTGCGGTTACATGCACCATTAAACCCAGACGAGCCAAAGACGAACGACCATCAAGCCAGCCTACAAGATCCTCCGGCAATGACACAGATTCCAGAGTAATCGCCAATGCTAACTCACCTGGATGAAGGAAAAAGGCTTTCTCCTTACCCAAAACAATCTCCTTACTCATGATGGAATCAAGCATTTGATCAATTTGTTCTCGTGATCCGCTGAGATCCACATAAGGCGCCACATGATCGTTGAACACTCGGAAGCTGTTGCCCAGAGTCAGATCCACACTGATGCCAGAAATCTTCTCCGACGCCGGACGAGGCTCTATCACGAGTCGTCCTTTATCAAGACAGTCTTCTATGTCTCGATCACATAACCGCATGGATCACCACTCCTTAATTTAATCATCACTAATATTAATGGTCGGCGGCGCTGGCGCCTCGCTATTCCTGACAGACAACTGGGCTGCCATCCGACGAGCCAGCTCCCGATAGATCATAGCGATCTCACCATCCGGTTCAGCGATCACTGTTGGACAACCACTGTCCGCCTGCTCACGAATGCTCACAGTCAGTGGCAGAGAGACCAACAGCTCTGTATCGTACTCGTCAGCCAGTATCGCCCCCCCTCCTTCACCAAACAGATGTTCGGTATGGCCACAATTTGTACAAGTGTGGGTCGCCATGTTTTCCACCACTCCCAGCACGGGCACATCGACCTTGCGAAACATCTCAATACCCTTGCGAGCATCCAGCAATGCCAAATCCTGCGGGGTGGTAACGATAAGACTACCGACCACTGGCACTCGTTGCGCCAGAGTCAGCTGAATATCACCGGTACCTGGAGGCATATCAACCATCAGATAATCCAAGTGCTCCCAGTGAGTCTGAGTGAGCAGTTGCTGCAGAGCGCCACTCACCATCGGACCACGCCATATCATGGGGGTATTATCCGTCACAAGAAACGCCATGGACATGACTTGGACACCATGGGATTCAATCGGCACAAAGAACTGTTGCTCACCTTCAGTCATCATCTCCGGACGCACGCCACCGGCAATTCCGAACATCACCCCTTGGCTAGGGCCATAAATATCGGCATCCAATACACCGACCCGAGCACCTTCCGCCGCCAGCGCCAGCGCCAGATTCGCCGTGACGGTTGATTTTCCAACTCCGCCCTTGCCCGAAGCGACCGCAATAATATTACTAATACCAGACATCGCGGGGAGATTAGCCTGAGCTGGCATAGCTTCCACATGCCACGCCAGCGTTACTGTTGCTGACATAACACCAGGCAGATCTTCAAGAGCGTCCTGAAGAGTACGGGCAATCCCTTCGGAGAGTCTGCCACAGGGATAGCGCATCAGGAGATCCACACGAACATCCACACCGTTAATCACAATATTGCGGACACACTGGGCAGACACCAAGTCCATTCCCAAGTAAGGGTCGTGATACTGACGCAACGCCTGTTCAATAACGCTCTGGTTGATTACTTCCGTCATACTTCATCCAACAGTTTATTCGATAAACATTAGTCATTCGGTCAACATCGCTCATGCGGTTCGTCTTAACTTGGCAATGACTCAGCGTCGGGAGAGTCTCTTTTTCATCGCCAGAAAAGCTGCTCGCCCCGCTGCGGGATCAATGCCTTGCGCTTTCATCAATACCTGTTGATTCGACTGTGCCGCTTGCTCTGCCAAGTCAGATTGAGACCTGGCGCTGGTATTTTCTAGTGCCCGAGTCATATCCGCTTCCAAATTCTCTCCATCCAGCACGCGATTGCAAAGAATTTCATAATTACGCTCAAAAACGGGAAACGCCGTCTTCTGCGGTTCACCGCGAACCATAAACCAGCCAGTCTCCCGAGCCGCCAGATAGACCGCCAGATGAGACCAGCCAGACTCTCGTGTCTGAAAAGGTGCGTTGCAAGCCTCATAATAAGCTGATAAAGGCTCCTTCAGCCCATGCTCATCAAACCGCAGTTTGCAGAGCTCTCGAATATCCGCCAGATCAGGAAAAAAGCGAGTATTATCAATGGCCTTCTTGGTCGCCCGCAGGATACGGCGGGGAGTAAACTCCTTGAGCGACTGCAACCAGACACTCTTGGCTCGTGCCTGGTCTTCCGCGCGGGGAAATGCCCGCCGAAACTTTAGCGGAAAGGAGTCTTCCAACAGAGTGAACAGGGTATTGATGGCGTACTCATGCTCACGACCTGAACGGACGGTGGACTCAGTCGTCGAGGTCGACTCGGTATTTGTCTGACCAGCTCGTGTCAGTGAGTTTTTCAGCTGTTGTTCGATGACTGTCCTGGCTTCCCTCACTTTGCTGACGCCTCCACTGAGAAATGACATGGTTTTTGAAACGGTTCTGCCACGCTTTGCGAGCTTCCCCCGTCTCCAGCCAATAGAGCATAAAACCCGGTAGCTGATCCCGCGTAAACTCCAACGGAATGCCGTAATGCACCTGCAAAAACTGAATATACATTGGCTCCGGCGCAAAGTCTTCCGGCAAATTCTGTACCCGAGCGCCCTCCCTGACTTCATACTGCTCAGCAAATACTGGATCCACCGGCGACGCACCACCGCCCTCACTCATGATTTGGAACAGCGGTTTGTCCTGTTCGTAGGCTCTGCGGCCCACCTTGTAGTCCTTATCTGACATCAGCAAATATCACTCCTTTATAGCACTCCGACCATCGTGATGGTGTCTTTAACGATAAACGCAAATTCTACTGTGCAGATGCCAACCTGCACAGTAGAATTTTTCTGACTCAATGAGTGTGATGCCGTACAACCCCACCACAGAAGGCATTCAACGCTGATTACTGCGCCTTAATTTATTTTTCTTTTTTTTTGAGAAGAGGAACTTTTGATCAAAAAATGCAGTGGCCGCCACGTCATGCTGGGTACCACTCACCAGTTACCCCGTATCAGGCTCAAAGCACACTCACGAACCTGCCATTCATGATCTCTGGCAGAGACAGTGTAGATGACTATTATGAGATACTGATATGAGATACTGATGTCGGCTGACCATGACAGAATTCTTCCACTCTTTGACTCTGTCGTCATTCACCAGTCTCTTGCGACTAACAACGATTTCCGTCTCTGCTGACAGCATCATACAATAGCGGCTTTGCGCCTTATGCGTCCATCGACAACCGGAGAAACTCTGATTCCTCATGTCTGATCAATGCAAACATCGAAAAATACTCGTCACTAGTGCGCTGCCATATGCGAATGGCCCTTTGCATATGGGCCATCTGGTGGAATATATCCAGACGGACATCTGGGCGCGCTTTCAGAAACAGCGCAACCACACCTGCACCTATGTCTGCGCCGACGATGCCCATGGAACGGCCATCAGCCTGCATGCTGAAAAGCAGGGCATAACACCAGAAGCATCCATCGCCTTGATCAACCAAGAACGCATTCGAGACTTTCGTGACTTCCATATCGAATTCGACAACTACTACAGCACCCACTCTGAAGATAACCGGATATTGTCAGAGTCCATCTACAAAACCTTGCGTGACAAATCCCACATCGTTACCCGTCATATTGTTCAGGCGTATGACCCAGAAAAGCAGATGTTCTTGGCCGACCGCTACATCAAAGGGGAGTGCCCCAAGTGCGGCGCACCGGATCAGTACGGCGACAACTGCGAGCAGTGCGGCGCGACCTACTCACCGGCCGAGTTGAAGAGTGCCCGTTCTGCCATTTCTGGCGCCACTCCGGTCAACAAGGAGTCCGAGCATTTCTTTTTCAAACTGACCGACTTTCAAGATTTTCTTAAAGAGTGGACCCGCAGCGGTACCATCCAGAAAGAGATTACCAACAAGCTGACTGAATGGCTGGACGCCGGCCTCCAAGACTGGGATATCTCCCGGGACGCTCCCTACTTTGGTTTTGAAATTCCTGATGCTCCCGGCAAATACTTCTATGTCTGGCTGGATGCGCCTATCGGCTACATGGCCAGCTTCAAAAATCTATGCGACCGTCGCGACGACTTGGACTTCGATGAATATTGGCACAAAGACAGCGACTGCGAAGTCCACCACTTCATCGGCAAGGATATCGTCAACTTCCACTGTTTGTTCTGGCCCGCCATGCTAACCGGTGCCGACTACCGCACACCGACAAAGGTAAGTGTCCACGGCTACCTGACGATCAACGGCGAAAAGATGTCCAAGTCCCGGGGGACGTTTATCACTGCTCGTACTTACCTGGATCACCTGAATCCGGAATATCTGCGCTACTACTACGCCACCAAGCTTTCCAGCCGGATCGACGACTTGGATCTGAACTTGGACGATTTTGTTCAGCGGGTCAATAGTGATGTGATCGGTAAAGTTGTCAACATTGCCAGCCGTAATGCTGGCTTTATCCATAAACGATTTAATAACCTGCTCGCCGCCAACGACGCAGCACCAGCGCTGACCAAGGTATTCATGGCCGCCAGCGAAACGATTGCCGAGTATTATGAACACCGCGAATTTGGTAAAGCCATGCGCACCATCATGGCACTGGCCGATCAGGCCAACGCTTGGATTAATGAAATGAAACCCTGGGTACTCGCCAAGGAAAAAGGCAAGGATCAGGAACTGCACGATATCAGCACCGTCGGCATCAACCTGTTCCGCATATTGCTCATCTATCTCAAGCCGGTGCTGCCTGCCATGGCGATCAATGCAGAGGCATTTTTGCAATGCGGAGAACTTCATTGGGATGACAGCCAAACACTACTACTCAACCACAAGATAAACCCATTCAAGCCCTTGATGACCCGAGTAGACACCGCTCGGGTCAACGCCATGATTGATGCCAGTCAAGAGGCACTTAACATGACCGATACAGCCACCGACGCGCCAGCAGACACCCAGCAACCCGACGCGGGAAAATGGTTGAAGAGAGACGCCATTGCCGCAGAAATCGATTGTGAGACGTTCGCCAAAGTTGATCTTCGGATTGCCAAAATCATCAGCGCTAAACAGGTAGAAGGTGCTGATAAGCTGATTCAATTGACTCTGGACATCGGCGGCGAAATTCGTAATGTTTTTGCCGGTATCAAAGCGGCCTACAGCCCTGAAGCATTGACAGGCAAACATACCGTCATAGTCGCCAACCTGAAACCACGAAAAATGAAATTCGGCATGAGTGAAGGGATGCTGCTGGCAGCCGGCCCAGGGGGTCATGACCTATGGATTCTGGAACCCCATGATGGTGCTGAACCTGGCATGCGAGTGATGTAACGCCAGCCTCTTGCTGCTGATGGCGGCGTGAAATGAATCTCTAAAGAGAACATCCGTGAGATGAAATCTCTGGTAAACTACACGCCACACAAAATGCTTGGCGGTCTAACATCGTTTGAGATCTGCATTGATTGCTGGAATCCAGTAATAACCAACTATGTTTGATTCAATCACCAACCGCCATTATATGGAGTGATATCCTGCCGGATAACCGATCGGCGCAGGTTGCCATGTCATAATGTGTGATGTTATCAGAAACTGCGTCGTCTACATTCATAACAGAGAGGTAAACGGCGCTTATCGCAGACTAGATGCGTGACATCTGCTGCCTTGCAGTCATCGGTGAGAGTTATGACCGAATCTCTAACCCAGCTAGCGCTAATCATGCTGAGCGCAGTACTGGTCAACAACCTGGTTCTTGTGCAATTTCTCGGGCTTTGCCCGTTTATGGGGGTTTCCAACAAATTGGAAACCGCTATGGGAATGTCGATGGCCACCACGTTTGTGCTGACCATGTCTTCGATCTGCAGCTATATCGCCTACCAATACATCCTTATTCCACTGGAGCTAGAGTTCCTTAAAACGCTCTCGTTCATACTGGTAATAGCCATTGTCGTGCAATTCACTGAGATGCTCGTCCGCAAGATGAGTCCGCTACTGTACCGAGTATTGGGTGTATTTCTGCCGCTGATTACCAGCAACTGTGCCGTACTCGGTGTTGCTCTGCTAAACAGCAACCGTCTACATAAAAGCTTTGTGGACTCTGCGATGTACGGTTTTGGTGCTGCCATCGGATTTTCCCTCGTGCTGGTGCTGTTTGCCGCCATGCGTGAACGAATCGCTGTGGCCGACGTGCCAGCACCCTTTCGCGGTACCGCTATCGGCATGGTGACTGCCGGCCTAATGTCTCTGGCCTTCTTGGGCTTTACCGGCCTGATCAAGCTGTAGGGGGGCACTGTTGGACATTATCATTCACGCCATACTCGCCTTTCTGGTGTTTGCCCTGTTTTTTGGCGCCCTACTGGGCGCCGCTTCCGTAAAATTCAAAGTCGAAGGCGAGCCGATTGTTGAGCAGATCAACGAACGATTACCACAGACCCAGTGCGGCCAATGCGGACACCCTGGTTGTCGCCCTTACGCCGAAGCCATTGCCAATGGCGAGGCCATCAATCGCTGTCCACCCGGCGGCCAGAACACCATCAACGCACTGGCCGACCTGCTTGATGTAGAAGCCATCCCCTTGAACGATGAACATGGGGAGGAGGCTCCTCCGATGTTCGCCTATATCCGAGAAGATGAATGCATCGGCTGCACCAAGTGCATCCAGGCCTGTCCAGTGGATGCCATTCTCGGTGCGGCCAAGCAGATGCATACGGTGATCACCAATGAGTGCACAGGGTGCGATCTCTGTGTCGAACCCTGCCCCGTCGATTGCATTGATATGGTTCCCCTAAACGTCACGACACAAAACTGGACATGGAGTTTGCCGACACCTTCGGAACAGATGATCACCACTGACCGCCGACCTTTGACCGGCTCTGGAGGCCAGCCAGCATGAGTCAATCGTTTCCTATTCATCGATTCCCCGGTGGCATTCATCCACCAGACAATAAGCAGCAATCGACCCGAACACCGATTGCGAAACCACCGTTATTCGCCGAGTATGTGCTACCGCTGAACCAGCACTCTGGTTCACCCGCACACCCGTTGGTAAGGGAGGGTGACAAGGTACTCAAAGGCCAGTTATTGGCTCAGGCCAGTGGCTTTGTCAGTGCCCCCATTCATGCGCCCAGCTCTGGCACCGTAACGGCCATAGCACTCCGCTCAGTACCTCACACCTCCGGCCTGACTGAACTCTGCATTATCTTGTCCAGCGATGGTGAAGAGCGCTGGTGCGAGCTCTTTCCGGAAACGGACTACACGACGATAGATCGTCAGACGCTGATTCGTCGCATTTATGATGCGGGCATTGTCGGTCTGGGTGGTGCTGGTTTTCCCTCAGCCGTCAAAATGGTTTCCTGCAACGAGGCGAAGATTCACACACTAATCATCAATGGAGCTGAGTGTGAGCCCTACATTACCGCCGACGATATGCTGATGCGAGAACGGGCGGATCGCATTGTCATCGGTATTGATATCCTCTGCCATTTGCTCAACCCAAAGCAGGTGCTGGTCGGCATAGAAGACAACAAGCCAGAAGCCACGAGGATCATGGAGATTGCCTTCCAAAAGCGCACCTATCAGGTAGTGACCATCCCAACCCTATATCCCTCCGGTGATGCTCATCGTCTGATATACCTGCTGACCGGTAGAGAAGTACCCTGTGATACCCGCTCGATAGATGCTGGCATTCTCTGCTATAACACGGGAACGATTGCCGCCATCCATGATGCGATTATTCTAGGCAGGCCGTTGATCTCACGGATCACAACACTGACCGGTGACGCACTGACACAACCACAAAACGTAGAAGCCCTGATCGGTACATTGGCAACCGATCTGCTGGATTTTGCTGAGCTCAGAAAAGACGACATGCACAGCTTGATCCTCGGTGGTCCCATGATGGGTTTTACGCTGGATACGGCAGACATTCCGGTGATCAAGACCACCAACTGCCTGATCGCAGGCATCGAGCAGGAATTTCCAGCGTCACCACCTGCTAGAGCCTGCATACGCTGCGGCGACTGCGCGCTGGTCTGCCCCGTCATGCTGTTGCCACAACAGCTTTACTGGCACGCCAAGGCCGCCAATAACGACCAGCTACAACACCATAATCTGTTTGATTGCATTGAGTGTGGTGCCTGCTCCTATGTCTGCCCTAGTCATATTCCGCTCGTACAGTATTTTCGTGCTGGCAAGCACCAGATCCGCACGTTGCAGGCGCAGTATGAAAAATCGGAGCAATCCAAACGACGTTTTGAAAATCGTCAGCAGCGGCTGACGCATATCACCGCAGAAAGAGCGGCTAAGCGCAAGGTCAATACTGAACGCGCAGCCCGATTAAAAGCCGACCGTGAAGCAGAAAACAACATGCCGCCCCATAAGAGAGGCGCGGCATCAGCCACAGATAAACAACAAGATGCGATCCAAGCGGCAGTTGAACGAACGAAAGCTCGTAAACTATCTAGTGGCACGGCGAACACAGAACAACCTGATCGCAAACCTCATTCAATACCCAATTCGAAACAGAAAGCGCTGAACATTCAGATTTCCATGATCAATACTCAATTAAAAAAGTCGGAGCAATTGCTAATCCATCTGAACGAGTCCGATACCAAGATCACCGCCAAACTGCACACGGACATTGAACGACTGCGCGAACAAAAGACACAACTACGGCGTGATTTTGATCAAGCGAATACTGAGACCGCCACAAGCACCTTACCTGAGGCCGCACCCTCTCAAGAGACCAACACGACAAGCCCTGTTCTGAGTGATAACCAAAAAAAACTGAGCAACGCTCGTGTCGAGCTACGTAAAGCGGAACGGTCACAGGCAAAAGCCATCGAAATCGATAACGACCAGACCGAAGTCCTCAAGCTAAAAGTTGCAAACTGTCGCCAGATTCTGACGGAATGTGAACAACAACTGACCACAACCGCCTCCAGCGATAAGACGATGACAGGCAAACCGACCAACGAGAGAGAGTGATCATGCCGCTTATTCGACAGACGTCCCCCCACGCTCTCGGCATTAATCGAACCCCAAAAGTGATGCAATGGGTACTGATCGCCTGTTTGCCTGGCCTCGGTGTACTCATTGGATTCTTTGGCTGGGGGACACTCATCAACCTGATTGGGTGTTCGCTGATCGCACTGACAGCAGAAGCCGCGGTCATCGCCATACGCAAGCGACCCTTGTCATTTTATTTGCAGGATGGTTCCTCACTGGTCACCGCTTGGCTGCTGGCACTGGCACTGCCACCCTACTCTCCTTGGTGGCTGCCTCTGATCGGCACGGTGTTTGCCATTGTCATTGGCAAACAGCTTTATGGCGGCATGGGGCATAACCCGTTCAACCCTGCCATGCTCGGTTATGTGGTGCTATTAATCTCGTTTCCGCAGGAGATGACCCGCTGGGCTCCCCCCATTAACATTGAAGGTCACCCTGCTATTACCGATCTCGGTGAGGCAGTGCGCGCCATCTTCACACTCGACAACAGTCCGCTGGCCATTGATGGCTGGACACTACCAACACCGATCGATATCGTCCGTGAAAACCGTTACCTAACGATGACCGAACTCTGGGATCGCCAACCACAACTACAAGGTGTGGCTGGTGTGGGCTGGTGTTGGGTCAACGTCGCCTTTCTAGTCGGCGGTCTGCTCCTGCTCTACCGGAACATCATCACTTGGCATGCGCCGATCGGCATGCTGATCGGGTTAGGGGTGATGTCACTGCTCTGCTGGGGGGGAAGTGGCTCTGACTCCAACGGCTCCCCTCTATTCCACCTGCTGTCCGGCGCAACCATGCTGGGCGCGTTTTTTATTGTTACGGATCCAGTCAGTGGAGCTACGTCCGGCAAAGGACGGTTTATCTTTGGCCTAGGCGCAGGACTCATCACTTATCTCATCCGCGTCAAGGGCGGATACCCTGACGGTGTTGCGTTTGCCACGCTATTGATGAATATGGCGGCTCCCACGATTGACTACTACACCCAACCTCGAACCTACGGGCATAAGCAACCGAAACGGGGGCTGGCAAAGTCCAAACGACCATGACTCCACTGTTTCGTGCCATCAGCAAAAACAGCTTGACCCTCGGCATGTTCGCCGTACTGACCACCGGTCTTGTGGCACTGACTTGGCACACAACCCGTGATCAAATTTCAGATCAAGTACGCGCCAGCGAAGAAAAGGCCTTACACGAAATATTGCCACCAGACACCTTTAGCAACAGTCTTCTGGACACACGCATAACACTGCCAGCCTCCGAACGACTCGGCCCTCATAGCCATCCACCGAAGGGTTACGTGGCATTCATGCAGGAGAGACCCGTTGCCGTCATTCTCCCCATGGTCGCACCGGATGGATACAGTGGCCGCATCCACCTGCTGGTGGGTATTTATGCGGACGGACGCATATCCGGCGCGCGGGTGATCAGCCACAAAGAGACCCCAGGATTAGGTGACCGCATTGATACACGTATTTCTAACTGGATCTTGAGTTTTAATGGAAAATCGCGCAATAATCCCAGCGACACAGGGTGGGCCGTACGCAAAGACGGTGGAGAATTTGATCAATTCACTGGTGCTACGATTACCCCAAGAGCCGTGGTTGCAACCATCCATCGCGGGCTGAACTATTTTTCTGATTACCAAAGCACGCTGTTCACTCAGGGACTCCAGCGTCTGGAGGCATCGCATGAGCAGCACTAACCCTCGCCATATCGCCTTGGAAGGTCTGTGGAAAAACAATTCTGCACTGGTACAGTTGCTGGGATTATGTCCATTACTGGGTGTTTCTAACAGTATGGTCAACGCGCTGGGTCTAGGCATCGCCACCATTGCCGTACTAACCAGCTCCAACATCGTGGTCTCCCTATTCAGACGACAGATGATAGACGCCATCCGGTTGCCGGTTTTCGTGATGATCATCGCCGCACTGGCCACCTGTGTTGAGCTGCTGATGCAGGCGTACACGTATGAGCTTTACAAAATACTGGGCATCTTTATTCCGTTAATTGTCACCAACTGTATTATTCTCGCTCGGGCAGACGCTTACGCTTCAAAGCACTCTGTCGCCCCTGCCGCACTGGATGGTTTCATGATGGGCACCGGTTTTACACTGGTACTGATTTTGCTGGGAGCGCTGAGAGAACTGCTGGGTCAGGGTACACTGTTTGCCAACATGCATCTGTTGTTTGGACCTATGGCTGAGAACTGGCAGCTGACAGTCATACCTAACTACAAGAAGTTCCTCTTCGCCATTCTTCCGCCTGGCGCTTTTGTTTTCATGGGTTTTCTCATTGCAATCAAAAATGTGATAGATACAAAAATAAATGCCTATACATCCATCAAGCAAGAAAAACCATCGACCAACAGTAAACGAGTACGTGTTACTGGCAGCATCCAGTAAGTGCTGAAACTTCACCGAGTTGTAAAATAGCAGGGTGACACTAATGCGTATCGCTTAGCGTGCAATATTCGAGAATACCTCACCAGATCTTAGGCAGTGGGACATATTGGATACCTCAGACCATGTTGATCAAGCTGTATGAGTTGAGGATTGAACCCTCTCGAAGCAGGCCAAGGGTGAGTAATAACAACGCGTATTCTGAGTCACCGGTTCAACGTCACAGAGGGGAAGACAAAGAGATACTGGCAAATCGAGACAGCGTTTATAAGAGTGCGAAAGAGGCGAATCCAGGACGCTGGTCAGGCAGTACTCACAACTGGAACCCTGAAGGGCCTGTTGCCTTAAATCCGGAGCAGATAGTGAGAGTCGAAATGAAGCACGCTGCGTCACTTAAAAACGCGACAACTACCTTGAAAAACACCGATTAGGGTGAGTGTGCCAAGGAACACGAAACCCAGATCCAGCGAGCTACGGTCAATGTGGCGGCAGTGCAGTGAAAGTTTATGTTCTTATTCAGGGAAAAATAAAGGACACCCATATATTTATTAGCATGAAATAAAGGACACCCATATATTTATGGATGTCCCATATATTTTTGAGAACGAGAGAAAATACGAGCGCGGAGTATATCCACATAAACATTTTGTATTTATGTAGTTATCCTTTAATTTTAATTATTTACATATAATCAAACAATTCAAATGAACTTTAATTATACTTAATTGCCATAATTAACATGAATCCTTCTTCAACTGCAACATCTCATCTAATAGAGCATCGATATTTTGTTGAGAGTGGTGGTACCACATCAAATTATATTGGTAAAAGCGCAGAAAAAAACATTATTGAAAAAAAAATAAACAAATTACAAAAGGAAGGCTGTAAATTCACTGTTCGGAAATGTTCAGTTACAAAAGAAGGAAAAATGGAAGTAAAAGAAGAGTTAGAGCGATCACCAGCTAAGACCATTTGGTTCAATAATGAAAATGAAAATGAAAATGATGATTTTTTTTTCAGGTGCTTCTGTTTTATTATATCCATCTAAAGGTGAAAAAAAGAACTTAAGCTGTAAATTTTTACGCAATAATGAATTAATCAAATGTTTTAATCTTGCTCATTGGTGGCTAGCTAAAGATAAGTTTAAATATGAAGATATTGCTTCGGAAAGCTTGATTAAAGAATGCCAAGATATTCATAGTACCCCAGAGATAAATAAGGAATTTTATTTTAATGGATATCCATCAGAAGGTATTTACTTCGAAACAGAAGATTTCCCAAAAGCTATTTGCAATTTGGCAGTAACCCTTACCAAAGGGCAAGAAAAAAGATATTTACTTTGCTCAGTTAAGCATTCTATGGGTTTATGTATTAAAAAAAGCATAGATAATAATATTGTTCTTTATTATTATGATCCTAATGACACACTTCGACACCTAAAGATCATTGCTAAGACTGCATATGGCCTAAAAAGCCTTAGGTGTAATGATTTTTGGATACCTGTAAACCAGAAGTTATACTTTCCAGGAGAGGCTAAAGTTGGTTGTCTGATTAGCCTTGATACGACAACCTTTCAAAAGGATTGTGATGTTGTATGCATGATTAACCAGAGCACAGAACTCATATTTTTATTAAGTTGTTATGGTCATTATGGTCATTATGGTCATTCAGCAACTCTATTTAATTCTGAGTGTTTTGATGAAAATGCACAAGTATCGTTATTTATAAGAGAACTTCAAACTGGCATACCTGCATTAAATATTGCATGTCAAAATGGGCACAGTGAATCTGTCAAAGCACTCATCAAGGTGATGTCTTCCATTGATTTATCACCATATGAAAAAAAAGAGTTTCTTACAGCAAAAGATCATAAAAGCATACCTGCATTAAATATTGCATGTCAAAATGGGCACAGTGAATCTGTCAAAGCACTCATCAAGGCGATGTCTTTCATTGATTTATCACCATATGAAAAAAAAGAGTTTCTTACAGCAAAAGATCATAGAAGCATAACTGCATTACATATTGCATGTCAAAATGAGCGCAGTGAATCTGTCAAAGCACTCATCAAGGCGATGTCTTTCATTGATTTATCACCATATGAAAAAAAAGAGTTTCTTACAGCAAAAGATCATATAGGCGTACCTGCATTATATACTGCGTGTAGAAATGGGCACATTGAATCTGTCAAAGCGCTCCTTAAGGCAATATCTTCCATTGATTTATCACTGAATGAAAAAAAAGAGTTTCTTGCAGGAAAAAATGCAACTGGCATACCTGCATTGTATATTGCATGCCAGCATGGTCGCCATGAAGTCGTTAAAATACTGATTGAGACTATGTGCAGCAGTGATCTAAAATTTAATATGACTGAACAAGAAGAGTTAATTACAGGGGAAAAAACAAATATTGTACCAGCCTTGTTTATGGCGTTGATACAAAAACACCCTGAAACAGTTAAAGTGTACTTGAATGCTGTGTTGATCAGCCCTCTTGACTTGACCGCAAAAGAAAGATTGCTTACAGCAGATTCAGCGTATGGTTTGCCTGCACTGCAAATGGTAATTAATGATAGAAAAATGGACGTTGTTAAGGTATTCGTTGAGATCGTAAAAAATAGTACCGTTTTGTTGGCAGGTGAAAAAGACCGGCTTCTGTATCCTTATAATCGACATGAACAAGACGATAAATCATGTATAATATTATAGGCTTGTGTTAACAGTTATTAAGGTAAGGCACAAAATATTATACCTATACTGAAGGTTTAACTGGCCACATCGATACTTTCTGCCGGCACATACCAACACAAGTAACAACACTCCAGTCGTTTATTACCTTTCTGGCCTTTTACCTGTACTTATGATAACTTTTCTATCAAAGCAGGCTACCAGCTGATCTTAGGTTGGCATTTATCATTCTCGACACCAGTTCTCGGTGATAATATACCAAATGCCGAAGATAAATCTTACGAACTTGGGTGAGCAATGCCACCCAAGCACTCTGTAGTCGTCATTATCAAATGTATGACTACGCATCCTTTCTAGAGCAGCACCTATGGTTTCATGCTGAACACTTTGATGCCTAGCCATTTAAGTTTTTGGAGTATATGGTATACCCAACCATTAATCAAAAATGTAAGCTATTAAAAATAGTGATTTAGATTGGTTATCTTAAACCCGAAAAATAAAAAATAAAGGACACCCATATATTTATGGATGTCCCATATATTTTAGATATATGATCTGGCTCATCCAAGTTGTCATTAGGATGTGATTGTGAACTGGGTGTTGACAATTTAACTATCGCCGTATTTGTACTTTCCATATGTAAAATTCTCATTGACTTTAAGGCATGAAAATACTCTCATGGGTCGTTAGAGTCTTTTATTAGTATTACAGTTCAGTGTTTGTGAGCTTTGTTTCGAGCCTATTGCTTGTTACGACATGGTATCATTTGTCCAATGCGCCATTGGCTCAGTGCTTCCACCCTAAAAACTGGGCGATAAAATATCCTGAAATATTCACTAAACGCGTTTATAATCAGGTGAGACCCGACAACTACCTCAACTCTTCTGAAGATCGACTATCATACGTCTAAGGTCACCTATAAATGACTGTTATTAATATGTTTAATTGTTCGTTGATGTTTATTAAAATTGCGGCAAAGCTGCGCTTTGCTATATCGTACTAAAACAGAGTAAATGCCATGGCTGTACCTGAAGGAGTATCCAGCGGTGGCTTTCAAAAATATTGAACTCAAGGATGGAGAGCAGGCAACGAACCAATAAGGCCTGAATGCCACCTGATGCCCATTACCACATTTGATAATATCTATTGGTGGCTGTAATACGCATAAAATATCTACCCATAGACGATATGCTATGCCGGATTATAGGATATCCAGCTTTTAATGATCTGATTACACGTAAGACATAAAGGAAGACCTTCACCTTTTTTGCGTGCGGCAGTGTGTAGGCGGATTGTGCAGTTTTCACAGGCAGAAATATGTCCGCAGGGCTGAAATACAATGCACTTTTTGGCATCCATGCAAACGCTGCATTCAATGGCTCGTTCGGCATCCATTTTAGCTTTAGCTTTAGCTTTAGCTTTAGCTTTAGCTTTTTCAGACATCTCGATATTACAAATAGTGCTTATAACGTCTTCGATTTTTAGATTATTTACATCCCCGTTTTTTGGAATGGTTTTATGTATAGCATTCACAATTGTGTCGGTTGCATAACCCATCTGAATTAGATTTTGTGCTATTACGGTATTGAGTAGCGCTTGATTGGTACTAGAGAAGGTTGTTACTGGCAATGATGCAGGGATGGATTCATCTTGCTCTGACGAGCTAACAAGAGTTTCGTTTTGCAAAATATCATCTAGATTGACGCTGAAATTTCGCTCTTCTGGAATCGTATTTTGAGGAATAACTCTATCTATATGTTTGAGTATATCTTTGTTTGTATAGCCCATTATGGCCAGTTTTAGTCCTAGACTGCTATTTAGCCGATCTTGGTTTAACGAAGAAATAGTGGTTGTTGGTGCTAACGTTGAAAACGCTACTTCACTTTGATATGTGGAGCTGGTTGAGGCTTTATTTGTGCGGTTTGTGTGCGAATAAGTTGGTATTTCAGGAGTAGCCATAACAGATGGATTTACTGCAGGTGTTGTGGGATTCAATACTGAGGACTTATTTAGCTCAGCTCTATCCATTTCAATGATAGTTTTTTGGAGAGTTGATGCGTTGATTGTATTTAAACTATAGCCTTGCACAGTGATCAATTGATGTACGGCTCTTGCTATCACATTAGCGTCACTGTTTAGCGTTAACATGACAGCTTTTGCTGCAGGGGTAGATATAATTTCATCAAGAGTAAGGTGGAGGGGGCTTGCCCTCTGTATATCCTTGGTTGGACATATGGTTTTCAGGATACTGATCAGTGTGTTTTCGGTGATCGATTCATTGTTAGATTGGTAGTGTATTCGTATAGCCCGCATTATCTGCCCATTTGTATAGCCTTGATTACGCACTGATTCTATTAGTGAGTTGTTTAGGTGTTTTACAAATTGACACTGGGGATATTTTTGGCTGTGATTCTGGTAAGGGTCGTCCAGTAACACCCAGTTGTCTAAAGAACCACTACAGAAAAAACAGTAAGCTATGTTGTTAGAAGACAACAGAAAGCCTGCTTTTGCCATTTTACCAGCTATTCCATCAGGCTGGTCTGGGTAGTCTTGATAACTGTTTTCTCTCGCAATATAAGCATCAAATTTAGAATGTATAGGTGTATCTGTCGTATTGTACAGTGTCTGATGGGCAGGGATATCGAATCCTTTTGGTTGCAAAATTTGGCGCTCATATTGTTGAATGGTGTCAACGAATTCCTGACCTTTATGTCGTACTACCCATTCACAATCCCCCCCCCATCGTGCATGTTCTTCCCAGGGTGATTCATAGGGATTCCATTCTTTTAGTCCAGTACCGCAGCAGAAACAGCGTACATGATCGAGAGTATCTGTATAGAAAAATCCAGCTTCGGTTAAATCATCAGGTGTTTGCGTATTGTCGGTCGGCCAGTCTTTGTAACTGATTATCCTTAAATCAGTCGTGGCATAACTAGGGTATTTTGGTTTGTTTATAGTGCCTTTTATTTTCTCGGATGATGCTTTGGCTAGTACGTAGTTGCTCGGTGTAAGATTAGTAGCCAGCTGGCTAATTGGTGCTTGTGGAGCTGAACTTGTAAGAGGATTGGCGATAGAAGTGGTTTTTCCTGGCGCATTTTGCATTCTAGCCAATTGGTTCATTAGTTCGTTGAATTGTGCACCCCCATAATGAAATCTCTTTAGCGGTATACCGGTATCAGTTTTTGTGATCGATTGCTTTAGTTCAAGGAAAGAAGAACATGGTACTTCATGCAATTTTTGCAGGTTAAATTCTTGCTGGGAAGCAATTATTTGAATATCTCTTTTGGTCACGGTTTTGTGGCATGTGGAGCAGTGAACTGTATTTTCAATCGTTAAATAGCAACCACCTTTTGCCATTCGTAGTATAGAGTTGGCTATAGTTAATCTTATTTCGTACTTGCTTTCAAAGTCATAAAATGTACCAGTTCTTAAAAGTATATTATTTGCTAATTCTGAGCAAGTATTATGGGATGAGCTGGTTTCTTGGCACGTTGAGTGATGGCTATTGGCATAGTTAATCAAAATTATATCCCTTGTTGCTGAGAATTGTTTGGTTTGATGACTTGTTGTTTATGAGACTATCATTTGAGCGAAAGGTTCAAATAAAATATTTTGACGAATATCCTAGATAATATGATCTTCGATATGGCGTATCATCTTCGTTATTCGTTGATCTAGCGAGATCAACCAACAGGGCACACCATCCTCTCTATCTTTCACCGTACACCAAAAATCACCACATCTCGGCTTTAATTTATTTTTTTTATTATCGTAATTTAGGGTTATGTCATATTTTATGCTAGTTTTAGTTAACACTTTTAGTGTAGTTGATCGTTTGTATGGAGTGGTACTATTGTGTGTGCGCTTAGCTTTAGCGCATGTTTGTATTATAGGAATCATAGCTCTTGATTCTTGGACGGTTGAATCTTTAGTGAGTACAGCGGTAGGCAATAGTGTTGAAGCTGGCGACTGAATACAGCGTCTTTAATGGTGATGGCTAGAATAGAGGTAAACTAAGTATGTCGATGCTGATTGAGCCCGATAATTTTCAAGGTAATAGAACTAAAATATTAGGTTTTAGTTGAAAGGGGTTTATTCTATTTTATAGGTTTTGTGCGGTAATGAATTTATTGGTAATATTTTTCTATTAACGTTACTCATTAAAAATAAAATAACAACTATGTTAGCATTACTATCTTATTTTAATGAAAACGGAACCAATACAATACCCATCAACCTAATAGCATGTAATGTGTACAAATACGTATGAATATAAATTTTATAATGTGAATAGAGTAGTTATTAAATTATGGATATCTCATCAGTTTCCCCACCGAAACAATCACCTGTCTCCATCTCTGACAAGATTTCTGGAAAAAGTGTGACCTCAGAGAGCGTTAAATCGGTAATGCCTGAATTAGAATCTCTTGGAGCAGTGGGAGGTGAAGGCGTTTCCTATGTGCCCGATGTAAAAAGAGATGTAGTTACAATTTTATCGACTGACATATTAGAGGACTCATCACAACAGAAAGTCAAGAAAATAAGATTGTTTGAGAAAGATGATGACTGTGTAGTATCGCTATTCACCGAACAGCAACTTGAGAAAGTTAGCAGTGAAATTAGTATCGTAGTGACCCTCATTAAAGGAAAATCAGTACATGCAAAAATAAAGCTAGCCGCACTAAAAGCGCAAGAGCTAATTATGAAGAGAATGCTTGGAAAAAGTGACGAAAACGATGAGGAAATAATGGATAAAGCCATAACCAAGCTCAATGATAGCTTGAATAAAGATGTGCAGCCGAACAATCAATTAAATAATGACTATGTTGAATCCATAACCGCTCCATCAAAGTTATGGTCGCCTTACAGTGAAAAATACGATGAACTTTTTTTAATAAATTCAAAAAAAAAATCTGATTTTATAGATTTTACGACAGATGAAAAAAAGCATAACGTAATGAACGATGATGAATGTTTAGAAAAAACTATTCATCCGTTAGCAGAGGTTATTAAAAAAAATATAAGAATAATAAATGAGTATAAGATAGTAAATGAGCCCCAATATTATTATTATTTGACTGATAGGCAAATGGAACTATTCGATATTCATTATCCAGGGTTGTGTGCTGAATCTTCCGCAAGCCCTTATAATTTTATGTTTACGAACAATCATATGCATGTACCAACTAATTTTGAGATAAAAGTATTGGCTTGCTTTAATACGTTTCTAGTATATGACAGCAGAGGTAGGTTAGCGATCGATTCTGACAGTTTGCGGACATTGGATTGTTACAAAGATATGATTAAGTGTGAATGGAAAGAAAAAAAATTTACAGACCATCAAATGCTACAGCTGGTCGGTATTTGGATAAGAAATTTATCCTGTTTGTTTGAATTTCACATAGATTATTTTCATCGTCAGACCAATTTAATCGAAATAGGCTCACATAATCAAGCAGCGGCTGCAACAAAAACGAGAAGCCGTAATCAGTCGCTGTCTGCCTGTAACCAATGCATTGAATTAACTCAGTGGGCTAAAAACAATGGATTTTTTCATGTTGCAGTTCCTAATTATTTGCGTAGACTTAACATATGTTTATTATCAGCAATAGGTTATGTTAAAAATAAAAAAATAAAACCACTCGTGCTTGAATCTATGGAGAGCTATATTGAAGTCACAATATCGGACAATGAAAAAGGAAAAGCCTATGAACAGTATATTTGCTTGTGTCAATTTTTTGGTAATAAGGAAAAGCTCAATCAAGCCTTAGATGATGGATCGAAAGTGACACTCCTTTCTATGACAATAAGATTATGGGATGGCTTGGGATTAACTGTAAAAAATCATAACGATTTATCAGAACGGATGATAAGACCTGAATATGTAATTCAATATCTGACGAGTATACGGGAAAAAATAAATAGGACTCCGACAGATTCTGAAGGAATTATGTCGTCGTTGCCTAGATTTATTAAATCTAACTGTCAAGATGATGATACATACCTTAGCGAGTTGTTGCCACGTACCGTGATGTATTTTTATTTGAAAGACGACATTGACGAAGGCAACCGTCTCTTGAAGTTAGGAAACATAAGATGTAGTAGGTTTTACTCATTCTTATTATTGATTGCAAAAGAGGAGTATAACGAGGCTATCATTTTTATGGAGGCTGAGCTAGCGAAGAACAAACATACGACGCCCAAAACAGAAAGCTTTAAAGAACTGCAAGATATAAAAATGACAATACTACCGCTCCTTGCATTACTCCATAAACATCTTGCCGATACAGCCATTAAAGATAAAAAAAGAGAAGAGCATATTGAGAGTGCCTTATCGTATTTGACTAAGACTGTTAATAATCGCAAGGAATTACATCTGTCTATTGCTGGAATAAAGGAACAATATGGCGATATCAAGGGTGCTTATGAATCTTATGATTGTGCAGAAAAATATTTCGAGAAATTTCCAGTAGACAGCCCTCAACACTCTCAACTTGGCTTCATCAGTCAGGCTAAAGAAAAACTATGTTGTTTATTTGAGACGAATGTATCTCAGCAAGATATTCCTCCTTCAGAATCGAAGATAAATGACATGCCAATAGATATAGAAAAACCAAAACCAAAACCAAAACAAAAATCAAAATCAAAATCAAAATCAAAATCAAAATCAAAATCAAAATCAAAAAGTGTAGTTACCGAAACAGCCGAAGTCTTAACATCAAAAGTAGAAGACATAGGTTTACCATTTGCCGACTTAAGCATGGATGAGACGTTAAAAACTGATATGGAAAAAAAGGAATTTAAAAAATGTACTAAATTTTCTTCAGCAACCCAATTAGAAGAGTGTATGCAAGAATCCATCAGTGAAGATTGGCATGCTGTTGATAGAAGCGTAAGTATTCCGGATGATATTATGGTAGAAGCCGTTGAGAGTGAGATGTTCAACACACAGAAAAATCGTTATAGTTTGTATCAAGAGTTACTTTTATCTGCTAGAATCGATTACAATAAGATTTTGGATAAACATGATGAACTATATAAAAAAAGTAATAATATAGTTATTAAACAAGTCTTTCTTCAAAATAGGATGTGGACGCTAAGACATAAATCGTTTAATATCTTAGCGCTAAGTTATGATTCCATTACTAAGAGTGTTCCAATCGTTAAAATAAAGATTGACTTAAGAAAGGAAATATTAGAAACATTATGCTCAAATATTGAAAATCTCCTAAAAAAATTGACATCGGAATCTCTACCAAAAACATGGAGAACGGATCCAGAAATTATTCTAAAATCAGAAAAACTAAACTACATTTTTTCACAAAAATGTATATCCCCTCGCTTACCTGTACAGTTTGGTGCGCAACTAGCTACAGTAGCTCATGTTTTGCAAGATATTGACTGTGATAAGTCAAAAGGTGACGCCAAGCAATATTTAGTTAGTGTTTTTGGTAAAAAAATAAAAAGTTTTAGAAAACTGTCTGAATTATATTATCAATGCCGAAATATGATCAATCCAGATCATGTGTCACAGCTTTACTGATATTTTCTCGTTCCCACACTCCTCCGTGGGAACGAGAAATACAAAAATAGATGCCTATACATCAAGCAAGAAAAACCGTCGACCAACAGTAAACGAGTACGTGTTATTGGCAGCATTCAGTAAATGCTGAAATTTCACCGAGTTGTAACATAGCAGGATGACACTGATGCGTATCGCTTAGCGTGAAATATTCGAGAATACCTCACCAGATCTGAGGCAGTGGGACATATTGGATGCTTAACCGGACAGTCGTGATTTAGATATTAACTAGTTATCTCGACTCCACCACCTTAGAACGACACAAACCTCTGCAGGGCATATGATTTATCATTCTCGGTTTCAAAAAGCTTCTGTAGTGCCTAGTGGATATTATTCTTAGCTTTGTACCCTTTCCTGCTAGTGTGTGCGCATATTTATTCGAACCAAAACCACACCCAATAGCCCATGTTGCTCTGTCCAGATTGTCGAATCTGTTCGCATTGGCGAAAAAATGAAACAAAAAATTCTGCGTCATGTCTCCAGCTTTAAAAAATATTTAAACGTGCCGAAGGGAAAAGAGCTCAGCATTAACCAAGAAGAAATCGAGAAAAGCGCCCAATGGGATGGCTTACATGGCATCATTACGAACGCCAAAGAAAATATAGAAGACATACTCGCACATTACCGCGACCTGTGGTAGGTGAAAGAGTCTTTTAGAATTCAACAACATGATTTAAAAGCAAGGCCTATTTATCATTGGAACGAATCACGTATACGCGCTCATTTAGCGAAACAACTTAATCTGACACTTGCCACTCTACAAAAAAAATGTCAGCAATTCATCATGAAAATAAGAGTGCAGACTGCCCATAAATAATCCAACTATTGAATAGACTAAACCAGCGGTTTCCGACATTCTGTTCAAGATAATCGGATCAATGTAAAGATTTAACTGGATTGTTATTAACTATGACATTAATTGTCCATATAATAGCGACAATAGCTATTTTATTAATGATTAAACACTACTTATGAGTATGCGATACGAAGTGAAAGGTAACTCTTTTATACACACGATAAGGCATGAGTCTATAGATGATGCTAATCCTGTTTTTTTGCGCAAGCGTAGACGATCTAATAGTAATATTCGTCGATTTTTAGGAACATTGAGGAGTTCGGTCTCATCCTGTTCATCGTGTGGAACAAGACGTGTAACAGAAGCACCACGTCCAGTAAAACCGAACTGGTCGAAGCAGGTGATGAATGACAACATAGAGAAGAGAAATGCCCGTCTCACGGCCTGTTATATTCCAAACTCTAAATCCATTATTAATTATCTTAATGCTGTCCGTAAACACCAGGGCAAGCAGAATGATGAAATATGTGCTGCCGAAAAAGATTTACCTCAATCGGCTAGAGAGAGGCTCAATTCCAACTATAAACAGGTAATGGCAGGAAATGCTGTAGCTGCTTTTGAAAAGGCCATCGTTATTCATGAAGTGTTGATGTTCGAAGGCGCTGATGCCATACTTTCTTATCATCCAACGTTGAATCATACTGCCCAGTCTTCTCGCCCAGAAAGGTGTACTGCTTCAAAAAACTTACTGCTCAATAGGTCACCGTCACTTGGAATCGACGGTGTACAGTTTCTAGAAATGATCAGAAATAATGATGATAAAACTGCCTATACTATCCTTGAAAAACTATGCAACGATCTATTAATAAAGCCGGCCGATTACAATGAGATTACCTACCTTACGGAGCAATTCAATCTCCCAGAATATGACATAAGCTATTTCGTTGAGGGTGTCTTGAAATATGGCCGAAAAGGTGACTATTCCGGCCATTACTATAAGAGATACTTTCCCACGGTCGAGGCTCTACTCAAGAAACGACAACCCATTGAAATACCTAAAGAGAGCAGCAAAAATGAATGGGCTGATATTTTTCTGTTACCACGATACGATCTGTGCGATATTTGTCGTAAATACACATCCGTCTTCGCAACCAGCTGTTGCAGTGCCTACCTATGCTTGGACTGTGTCTCGAAAAACATCGAGACGCAGGGTAGAGTGGTTTTTGAAAGCTGGCAAAAGCGAGGCCAGATGGTAGAGTGCCTACGCTGTACGGCTACCCTCAAACTGGGCGCATACGAACAAGCATTATCTGAGAAAGCCCAACGGATTTTGTCTTACTTTCATCAGCGCTATATTGCTAACTTTTACTCAACTTACTCCAATGGTATCCCCGTATTCTGTGATAATGGCCAGTGTACAAAAGCATATACCCTCAATAATGATCAATCGTATTTTCAGTGCGACAATATAGAGCATCACGTTGATCAACGCGTAAAGTTGTATCACTCAGTTTGCGGAACTCTTTGGACACATGAACACAACTGTCCGCAGAGCAAAAAAAATATCACAAATAACAAAATAAACAACATAGAATATATGATTTATCATATAGATACGGTTAGGCCATGTATTGGTGTTAAAAATAATAGTTGTACGGTTTTGATCGAAAAAATAGATGGCTGCAATAACGTAAAATGCACTAAATGCGATACTACATTTTGTTGGATTTGTGAAAAAACATGGTCTTTTAATCACCATCGATGCAACGTTCATTCGGAAGAGTTGGAATATCGCACACATGAAAATAGAGAAAAACGTCTGGACAGTCTTAATATACTGCTTGCCATTCTACAATAAAACATCAAAAATATCTCAGAAAAAAAACGAAGACAGTGTCCATTGATAATACTGCCATTAAATAGACGCAGACAGTTGTTTCCAGAATTACGTTCAAGAGCCTCGAATCAATAACTAGCTACTACTGTTAAATATCCTGGGTCTGTTTATTTTTTTATAATAATTACCACTCACTATCGTTACTGAGATCTGGATAAAACATCCTCTGTCATTAACTCAACCAGATAGTCTGGCATATGTTTATTAACATAATTATATAACCTACTATTTACCACACTTACTTGTTTACCTGATTGCTTCATTGCCCAGTGTTTATGAGATAATAACTCTCCATCTTGCACTAGCTTTAACACTAATGTTCCACGTAACCAATACCAGTCACTCTCTTTGAATAATGGTTCTAAAAGCAACTCTCCCACTAACTTAACATCAGATTGTTTATTAACCGACACCCCAAAATCCGTCATGGCAGACTGCAAACTGTCCAGAATAAAATCATCTTTTGATTCAACATCAAAACTCAATATTGATAACGATTTCTTTATCATCTTTTCAATATCACCTGAGGAGATATCTGTCTGTAAACCATTATCATTAACAACAATAAGATCTCTATTTAAGTTTTCACGCTTTAACTGATCACCCATTGCCTGTTTTAACGCATTCAGTGTACTAACAAAATTAGGCGACTGTGTCGTCGCATAGACTAACTGCGTATTAACTTTAGTATCAAAAAGTCTAATTTCATTTTTAAGATAGATAGCCGTTTTTATTTTATCTAAAACAGCTATTGCAAATACATGACCCTCTGGCGATACATAAACCTTATTTACTTCTGCACCCCGAAGTTGATTAGAAGCTTCCAGGGATATATGACGAGTCACTTTAGTCTCGGTTCTCCCTTTTACTGATGAAAAAATACTAGCATCCAATTGAGTTTCACTGATAGAAACAGAAAAAATTCTGCTTAAACTAGCCAGCGCTTGCTGTTTAGCTTGTTGTATACTTTCACCCTCACCAACTGACGTTAAATATTGATTCGCTGAATAAAACTTGTTGGGTGAATGAACCCATTTGGGTAGCTGTTGTGATCTGTTAGCACAAGCAAACAAGAAGGCAGAACATAAACACAAAACAATAAGTATTCGCATGCAATACCTCACAGATTTCAGTCACCAGTTCGATACTTCATGACTAAGTAGCTAAACAGAGTGCATTGTAAACCTCATGAGGTGTTTTGTCATTGAGCAACGTTTCTCGTCTCTTGTTAAGCCTATGCTGGGTCAAGGTGATAGCTTCGGCAGTGACTTTGTCCAGCTCGTGGCCTTTTGGTAGGTAGATACTCACCGATTTTCATTCAGTACACAGTACTGTGATGCTTATTCATCAGAGTCACTACTCCTGCTGTGACCCTCTGTCTATCACCCCCTCAAATACAGCGGGTATTGCGCTTCTTCAGTCAGGTATCTCTCTTTGGCAGCATGGTCTCACATAGGGTTTTAGTCGCCCGTGAACTTCGCCCACGGGCCATCAACATTCAATATGTCGCACTAGCGACTGAAATTAGCACCTCTCATCACCTAACTAATGGCGGAGAAACTAAAAGAGTTTCCGAAGCACCATGCACTAAAATCAAATAACGCTGATTATCAATACTCAAGCTCTTATCGGACATTTTATCAAAATGATATTCAGTTTCTTTAGCTTGAATAGGAATATTAACCATCTGAATAGATGAAGGTAAAAAAGACCAGTTTCTAGTATCCGCTACCTCAGTTGCAACAGTAATTATATTCATTATCATAGCTGTATTCGTCGTAGATGCCTGAACCAACTGATGCTTTATCAATGCCCTTGCGGTTGCTGTTGCGGTAATACCTAGCATTTTTGTAGATAGATCCTCTCTAACCAATTGTTCCACATTTTCAATTAATTGAGTAGTCAATATTGTATCTTTTGTTGAATTTTTTATCTTGGCATCTTTCTCTAAATGGGTGAACAGTTGATTATTATACCTAATGACCAATGGCTGTGATTTATACTCATTTTTTTCATAACGAGGCAGAGAAATCGAAAGAACAATATTACCCTCTTTCACTGGAATGGTCATACTCTTAAGCTGACTAACAACACCATCAAAATAAATAACCTTATTGTAATTTAGATAATTTTCTGCAACCATTAAGTTATTAGCCACACTTGGAAACTTATTACGATACCGTTTATGTTCATCCGACAAATCAAAATGCTTGGTTAAAACAAGAAGTGATATTTGCAGATCTTTTGGTATTTCAATCTCTCTTTTTTGTAATAATTGATAAGCTTTTCGATAACTTATGAGTGCCTCATCTAATTCATTATGTAATTCATAAACCCAACCAGACATATATCTTACTGAAGCAAGCTGTCCATAATACTTATCACTTTCTGCCATTTTTTTCATAGCAACATCAGCTTGCAACGCTTCTACTCGAGCACCACTCATATCATTCAGCATCAAATAATTAAGTAACAATAAACCATGCACTAAAACTTGATCCAATGGCCAGCCTGAATAATCACTCAATGTCTCATTAATTGTAACGGAATAGATTGCATCTGAAACAGAAACCGCCTGTAACGATTTCATTAATTCTTTGCTGGTTTGCAATGCTTTTTGTGCACCTGAAAAATCACCTGTTATTAACTTCAAATAACCAATATTTAGCCCATGCTGCACTTTATCTCGATTATTTTCTTTAATCTCTTCTAATTCTTTAAGAATTTGCGTAGCAGAAACACCTGTTTTTAACCGACCAGACATCGCTGATAATTTATGACTATTTTGGGCACAGCCAGTCAATAAAGCATGACTAAAAATCACCCATATTATAAACAGAGTTGATCTTAATGTTATATTTAACAAAACATTTTTTTCTAATACCTAAGTCTAGAATTAGTAATTTTTTTCCTAATTTTCTTCTCTCCAATCCACACTTTTCTATTATTAGCCAAGCTAATTAGTGTTAAATTGACTTGATAGTAGCGTATTTGCTCATTAGAGTTGCCATCAATAATAGTTTCAATAGAGCCTTGAAGCATAAAACTTGCCCCTTGTTCTTCCCCTGCGGCATTTCGTGATGTTTCTGTAGAATGAAGATCTTGATCTTCACGCTCATCGCGAACCTCTCCTCGTTCCGCCGATGAAGCAACAAAATCAACGCGCCCAGAATTAATTAATGCTCGCTCCATATCCCGCACAAATGTTCGCGTGTTAATATGCTCATGGCTTAAATTATCCACACGACCAACAATCACAGTAGGAGGCTTTCCTTTTTTTCTAACATATTGATCTATCCACGGACGATTTAATACATCATCAACCATTGTTTCCGCAACAAGACGCGAATCAGTATCATTCCATGCACCACTCAAATCCACCTCTTCATTGAGATCAAGCCGTTTTACCTCTGTGACACAACCAGCAAAAAAAAGTGGTATTAATAGTATTAATAAACAACGTTTCATTTATTATCACCTGCAAGCTTATCAAACGTATTATCTGCATGAGAATTCAAATAAGTTTTATACGCTAAATTTAGCTTTTTTGTTATACTCAATGACTCATCTATATTTTTTTTATCCATTTCAGCAAAAGCATACAATCTTCCACTCTCTGTATCTCTCCAATAGGCTATTATTTTTACTCCTTGAAGGCCTGTTTGAGAGAGCTGCTTTACCTCTTTTTTAAACTGTATATCCGAAGATACTTCTTCCCCACTGCTAGCATTAGCACGACTAAAATCGTCAATGACTTGATCAACGTAAACTATCAGAACTTTAGCAACTTCTGCTCTAGCTCTAGAATCAGCCATCGACTTTTGCAAAGAAAAATCATCCATCTTTGGCGCTATTCCAAGACCACGAATAAAACGACCATCTTTATTACTAACGGCACGCGTACCTTCATTAACCCAATCAGGCGCACCAGCAATACCAAAATCAGATTTCATATCTGAATTTTTAGTAGCACAACCAGAAATACCAAGACAGAACATCACTGCCAAAATATTCATTTTACCCACAACCTATCTCCTTCTGTTTCCTTACATCCTTATTTTTAACTCAATCAACGGAAAAGATTAGCATCGCACGATATTGACAACGTGATGATTGACGTTGATAATATTTTCACATTTCTTACCATAGTCGCAACTAATCTATTGCTCTATTGCTCTATTGCAACCTTTCATTTATCCTTCAAAATCAACGAGAAACGTACTGCAAGGAATTGTATATGTCAACCAATATATCTGCCATTTTATAAACCTGCTGTTTCCATCTCGGCAGTTTGGTTATCCATGCTGACCACATGATTTACACCGACCCCGTACAGACAGGCAACTTTTCTTCAAGATGATCAGCCATCCACTCATTCAGTTTTTGCAAATCTTCCGGACTCAACGTACCAGCCGTCTGCTTCAGATGCAGCGTATTGATAATAAAGTCATACCGAGCGTTGAAATAATCGCGCTGTGCGGCATACAACTCCTTCTGCGCATTCAACACGTCAACAAGGTTACGAGTACCCACTTTATAGCCACCTTCTGTCGCCTTCAAGGCACTACCCGTCGAGGCGATGCCCTGACAATGAGCCTCAATACGATCGACATCCGTATTGACTGTTCGGAATAAATTGCGCGCATTCGTGGTGATCTTGCGCAGCGTCAGATCCTCATCATGCTGAGATTCTTCCAGTCGATAACCGGATTCACGCACTTTAGAAAGAGTCCCACCACCAGAGAAAATCGGCAGTTCTAACTCCAGTCCGTAAACCGTATTGTTACTCTTGCCGTTTAAGCCCAGCGCATCAGGCTCTGATGAATCATTGATATGACTGTAAGCCGCCACCGCATTCAGCGTTGGCGCATGAGCAGACTTGCTCACACGCAACTGCTCTTCTGCCACATTAACGCCATGACGTGACGCTTCCAGTGTCAGATTCTGGGCAATGGCAGTTTTCACCCACGCTTCCGCGATGCCTGGTTCCGGTGCATTGACCGGCATCCGCTTATCCATCAAGGCAATGGCAGGGATTGAACGGTTAGTGATGGTGCGTAGTTTTTCCAGCGATACTTCAAGAGCGTTGGCACTCACAATGCGAGCGACCCTCGCAGCATCATAAGCGGCCTTGGCTTCGTACACCTCGGTCTTGGCAATCAAACCGACACTAAAACGCTGGCGAGTCTGCTCCAGTTGTTGCCTAACCGCTTTTTCCTCGGCCTTGGTTGTCGTTAGATGATCCTGAGCTCTCAATACATTAAAATAAGCTTCGGAGACACGCATGATCAGGTTCTGCTGCTTCACACCGAACTCCATTCTGGCCTGCTTACTGAGCGCTTGCGCACGTCCGAAGCTAAACCAGGATTCCAGATGAAACAGTGGCTGACGCAGCGTGGCGGACCACCCATGGGAATTCCAGTTATCCGTTCTGTGCTTACCACTAGGCAGACCGTTCGCCAGCAGCTGTGACGAACGGTTATCCGCCGTATTGGCAGAGACCGCAACATTCGGCAACAGAGCCGCACGCCCTTGAGGGACGACTTCCCTGCTCGCCTGCCACGACGCCTGCGCTGCCGCCAACTCGGCATCATTACTCAGAGCCAGGTCATAAATGTCCAGCAGATCCATAGACTCCCCAGCCTGAACGATCATTGTAGCTATCAACAATGTACCGCCAAACAATGTACCGCTAAGAAAGGTGATAAAGCGCCTCGCGACCATGATCTGTTTCCTTTGCTCTTCGCAGGGGTACCCACTCGACCAACGCAATTTGATCTACGTCTCACATCGCGTCCATACAGCAGTAAAAAACGTGAATATTAACAGATCTTCGCTATTAATATCTGCAAAACCTATCAACAATACTCATAATATCGGTACTATATACCGTGTCACTGGCACCATGGATTGACAACCTTTCAAAATATGAATACACCAATCTATTAATTTGCTACAAGCATGCAACCAACCATCAGGAATAACAGACACAATGAGCAACCTTCCCCGCTTTCTCAGCGAGTCCGCACAGACTGACCAACAAGTCATCCAGCCTTTTCCCAATTCACGAAAAGTCTATCTGACCGGCAGCCGACCAGACATTCGCGTACCCGTCAGGGAGATCACTCTGTCAGATACAGTCACCCGATTAAGCTCAGAAAAGAATGCGCCAGTACTGGTTTATGACACGTCTGGCCCTTACACAGATCCTGACGTCACCATCAATATTCGCAACGGTCTGCCTCACATGCGTAAAAACTGGATACTCGAACGGAACGATACCGATCAGCTTCCAGTGTTCACCTCCCCCTACACCCAGCGTCACTTAAATGATCCGCGCATCGATCACCTGCGATTTGGCAAAAAACAGCCCCCCCGCCGAGCCAGCGCAGGGCGCAATGTCACCCAACTCCACTATGCCAGACAAGGTATTATCACATCAGAAATGGAGTATGTCGCCATTCGCGAGAGCATGAAATTAGAAACTGCCAAGGAGCAAGGACTACTGACGTCACAGCACCCCGGACAGTCGTTTGGTACCAACACTCCCACAACGATCACCCCTGAGTTTGTCCGTGATGAAATCGCTAAGGGACGCGCAATTATTCCGGCCAACATCAACCATCCTGAAAGCGAACCCATGATCATTGGGCGTAACTTTTTGGTCAAGATCAACGCTAACATCGGCAACTCGGCAACCACTTCATCCATTGAAGAAGAGGTGGAAAAAATGACGTGGGCCACCCGCTGGGGCGCTGACAATGTCATGGATCTCTCCACTGGTCAACACATTCACCAGACACGGGAGTGGATTATCCGCAACTCACCCGTTCCGATCGGCACCGTGCCAATCTACCAGGCACTGGAGAAAGTGAATGGCGCCGCCGAAGAGCTGACGTGGGAGATCTATCGAGACACCCTGATTGAACAAGCAGAACAAGGTGTCGATTACTTTACGATTCATGCCGGCGTGTTATTACGCTATGTCCCGATGACCGCAAAGCGGCTCACCGGCATCGTCTCCCGTGGAGGAGCGATCATGGCAAAATGGTGCCTTGCTCACCATAAAGAGAGCTTCCTGTATACCCATTTTGAAGAGATCTGCGACATCATGAAAGCGTATGATGTCGCTTTCTCGCTCGGTGATGGACTGCGTCCCGGATCAATCGCTGATGCGAATGATGAAGCTCAATTTGCAGAACTAGAAACACTAGGTGAGTTAACCAAAGTCGCTTGGAAACATGATGTGCAGACCATGATCGAAGGTCCAGGCCATGTACCCATGCATCTCATCAAGGTCAACATGGAAAAACAGCAAGCGGTGTGTGATGACGCACCTTTCTATACATTGGGGCCGCTAACTACCGATATCGCACCCGGCTATGACCATTTCACCTCCGGCATTGGAGCCGCAATGATCGGCTGGTTCGGATGCGCCATGCTCTGTTATGTGACGCCCAAGGAGCACCTTGGTCTGCCCGACAAGCATGATGTAAAGGAAGGACTGATCACCTACAAGATTGCCGCCCATGCAGCAGATCTGGCCAAAGGACATCCCGGCGCACAGATTCGAGACGATGCACTTTCCCGTGCGCGGTTTGAATTTCGCTGGGAAGACCAATTCAACCTCGGACTGGATCCTGATCACGCCCGTGAACTTCATGATCAGTCGCTACCGAAAGAGTCAGCCAAAGTCGCACATTTCTGTTCCATGTGCGGCCCTAAGTTTTGCTCGATGAAAATTTCCCACGAAGTACGAGATTATGCAGCAAAAAACCAACTCAGCGTGGACGACGTGATTGATAATGGCCTGCAAGAACATGCCCATGCATTCCGTGCGGGAAACAGCGAACTGTATAGCAAAGCCTGATACTTAAAACTATCAGTCATTCTGTCAAATTCTATTGAAGAATATTTTTTGAATTTGACAGAATCGTCATGGTAGAACAGCCAGTTGCCTGACTGCCCCCACACAGATCCGGATATGCGAAATTACCGCATCCGGCTCTTCAATTATATCGTTGCTCGTGTAATTCACGAACCCTCAATACCAGTCAACCATCACGTGGCGTTTTGATACCCGTAACGGTTGT
>JAGLCE010000170.1 GCA_023146365.1 Endozoicomonadaceae bacterium | reverse complement strand
TGTTTTGTGAGAACTACAGCCTACGAGCAGCTGGCTCTCAAAGCCATGCCTAGTGTGTCGGTTATTGTGACAATCTAGGAATGCTATAGACATACTAGGTTTTCCTGTTGTTTCATGGTTTTGTTTGGATCTACATCATTCCAGTAGAACATATAGAAATTAGACAATGATGGTTAATAAAAGTTGCAGTTTATATAAAAAATAATGATTGGTTTATGGTGATCCACTTGTTGAGTTGAGACAATAATCCAATCATTTAAGATATTAACGCATTGAGCCTGTGTACTCTGTGATCGATAGATTCAAGCCCGTATAATATGGTTTCGACACATAAAAATCAATGGGTCAGAGTAATCGATTTTTAAACCGCTCTGATTTCCTATCTCCATCCTTGAAAAAAACTTAACTGGGTGTTTAATTTTCTTTTCAAGTCTATTAATAAAACTCTCATCTCCTAACACTAAACCATTGTTGGTTGATACTCTAATAAAGTTGATTGTTTTTATTGTCAATCCATCTTAAGTAATTGACTGGTAGTTTTTAAATAGTTGTGTTTGAGTGTTGCCTAACTCTAAATATAGAAAATGTGATTTGATTAAATCATCATCAACTCTCTTGGCATTGCAAGCAAAACTAGAATAGGGGTATTCTTCTGTTTTTTCTACCATCCTTGCTCGCATTGGATTAAGTTCAATGTAGCAATAACAAATCAACAAATAGCGCTCACCGTCGATAACTATTGACTTGAATCTTGCCTCCCAAAGTGTACCTGTGCGCTTGTATCGGTCGTTAAAATAACACACATAAATTATGCCTACATATTGCACTAACGCACTAATGGTAGATTCACTGATTAGGGTAATAAGAAAATGCACATGGTTAGTCATCAACACATAAGCATAAAGTTGACAATGATATTTTAAACAGGCTTACTTTCAAGAAGATTACATGATTTACTGTGCTTTTGATTGTTAATTGCCGTTAACTCATTGAAGTAGTTTACCTTTTTATTCTTTCTAGTGTTACCCTTTGCAGAATTTAGGTATTACCAAAACAGGATTGGCTAAGTTGAGTTATGCTGACGTTTCAAGTGAATTCTTGTGTGCTTGTGTTTACAATAGGGCTACGGCACTCAGGGCACAAGCGCGAAGGTTCAAGAAGATTATTAAGAAAGCTCTTCTTAGACATGTTATTAGGAAGCTCATTAAGAATGATCATTAAGTAAACCTGGATCTAAAGTAGGAGTCACCAAAGAAAGCCGATTATAACATGGATTACAGGTATTAATATGCATACAAGGACTAAATATTAACAGTGTTGTATTCTCATCCATACAAATTACACAATTAGTCTCAATTTTTGGCTTTGGCTTTGGCTTTGGCTTTGGCTTTGGCTCTGGCTCTGGCTCTGGCTTTGGAGGTGAAGGGTCTTTCAATATAAAGTCTATAAGCTCGTCTGCACTGGGTGATTTCTTGAACGTCACCCTGTAGGAATTCATCATGTTTAGCAGCTGATCGTCGTCATAGTTCATGCTCTCTTTCACTTGACGCGCGACACTGCTCGTTAGAAAGCTCGCTTCATCTTTGGTATGTTGAGTAGTTTTTTGAGTAGTAATTTCTCCAGTAGTTTCTCTATTCTGTTGGTTGAGTTCCCTATTACGCTGAAACACCCTGCTGACAACATAGCAGCAGTTTTGAAAGAATTTGGCATGCTCTTGAAAAGGGTTATCATTTGGTTTCCAATCCTCTAGCCTATGACCTTCAGCAAAACATATAACCTCATCCTTGTTGCTGCGATACAAGAAGCCTGCTTTAGCTAGATCATCGGGTGTTTGAACAAGATAGGAAGGCCATGATGCGTGTGGTTGATGAAAACTATTTATTCTGGAGGCGATGATAATTTACTCTGGATAGTGCATTGATGATAGCTCTGGCACTTTGCTCCTTGATGGCTCTGGTTCTTTGCTCTTTGATGGCTCTCCGCCCATTGAGGGCAGGGGGGACGGTGAAGGTTGTTTCGTTCTCATTGTTCCTGTTTCAAAATATGCAAAACCTGAGTTGGCCATTAGCTCAATCGGTGGATAAGAGCCCGTACTCCAGTGAGAAAGTTTAAAAAAGCTATTCTCTCTAGCGTCCGCAGATGTTGGCTTTACATCTTTGGGATTGGCACTGTTTTCTGTCTGTCTTTGCGTGTTGTGAACACTGCTCTGAGTAGCACCGAAGTCATTATTATGATATGTATATGTGGTGATATCTATATTCTCTTGCGCTATAGGGGGTGTAGTATTGTCTCTATATTGCGAGCTCTGTTGTTGAGTCGCTATACCACCGCTGGCTATGGAAGTCTTTTTTTCTTCTGTGGTTTTTCTATCTTGTTGATCGATTTTCCATTCATTTTGAAACGTGTTACTTTTAACACAGGGGCAGTCTCCGTAGTACTTGGCATGCGTTTCAAAAGGGTTATCATCTAATCCCCAGTTAAATAGCTTATGACCTTCCACATAACAGTAAACATTATCCTTATCGCCGCTATACACGAAGCCTGCCCTCGCCATCACCTTAGGCGTTTTAAGATCAGGAGGCCAGTTATAGAAACTGAGAGTTCTATTGTCGACAGAGAGGTACTTCATACAACGTGCTCTCAGTATGGTAACGGTCTCACGGGATTGGTCTTTCTGCACAGAGTGTTTTTCTCTGCGAAGGGGCGATGATGGGGGCGGTAAATGTTGTTTTGTACTCACTCTCTTGCTCGTATCATAGCTCTGTTTTGCGGCATGAAATTCTCGACTTTTAACGTAGGGACAGGAAGGTGATATTTTAAAATGAATATCATAAGGGTTTGAGTCGAAGAACCACTGATCTACCCCATAATCGCAAAAAAAAACAGCTAACGGTCTCACAACTCTCAAGATATGCAAAACCTGCCTTGGCCATTATCTCAGACGATGGACGATACTCATCACACCAGTTATCGAGGCTATTCTTTCTACGGTCAAGAGACGCATACTCTGAGTGTTTTGGCTTGGCACTGTTGTCTTCCTGCCTTGGCGTGTCTTTAATGACATAACCACTAGGGCTACAGCCATCATGATGCAATTCTGGGATATTTGAACCCGGTTGCGCTATTTTTCGTGCAACATCTGCTCGTTTAACCGTTTTGTGACATATACTGCAGTGCATGTCTTGAGGGCCATCAGTAATAAAGCAACCACTATTTGATATTCGCATTATATCGTTGCATTGAGTGGGCTTGAAGGCATTATCTTTATTACTCTTGTGTCGAAGTAGTGATGACATCCTAACTGCGTTGTTATTATGCATAAATGAGCATGGATGGCCTGTACTACTGCGCACTTGACAGGGTAGTGATGGGTTCGAATTTATTGTATTCATGATAAATAACGCTTTGCTTTGTAAGTTAAATGAATAAAAGGCAACGCTATAAGCGTAAATAATTTACCTGTGTGATGTATGACTCTGATTCACATCAAAGGTTCAAATTATTTATTTAAAAAGTAAAAATAATAATAGTACCACCGTACGTCGCTTTTGTGGGCTTGCCACAGCGTAAGGCGTTCAGTCGTGACATAATAAAAATAGTCGTAAATGACTTCCGTTAAAAGTGGTGCTTGAGGACCATTATTCATATCTTTTTTGGGACGCCTAACTGCGAAAAAACGTCTACCACGAACACTCCATTTGTTGTGAACACTACCACATCAAACTCGATGGAAACTTTTTCGTCTCTGCGATGTCCAAAACAACGTCAAGCGCGTTGGCGTTTTTGCTAATAAAAGAATCAATACAATCTACTGATATTTTATATGTAATAATAATTCAACGACTGACAATATCATTCACCTACAAGCAAGGAATAAAGAATAAACATGAACATAACTTATTCAACGACTCATCCAGATCATCCAAAATCTTTGCCAATCAGTACAGAGATTAGTAACACCCCCGATTCATTAGAACTAGAATCTAATACATCATTATATAAAATAAATGCTCTCAATGAAGGCCTGCGCAATGTGCTAAGTCAGCTTTCCAACGAACAAATATATTTGCAATGTATGCAGATGATGGAAATATCAAATATGGAGCTTACAAAAAGAGGTTGCTCTCAGATATCAGTAACACAAACCGTGCCCACTGATGAGACAACAACAGAAGCTCTCCAACCTGCATCCAGCACAGAGACGCTATTTAATACTCAAAGCACATTAAAATATTATAAGAGTGAATCTGGGGAAAGAATTGGAATGCATAAGTCTGAATTCCAAGCTTCCTTGCCAGCGTCATTAACCGAAATAACAAAAGAACAAACCTCCGAGTCAAACGTTAAGAAAAAGATCTCGAATAGTGACAGAATGACAGATGCAATTATCCCTGCGACACCATCTATTCTTAGCCAAATGGAATCGAACGAATTAGTACTTCCAAGTATCGATGATTTTATGTCTAGCTTTATCTTCGATGTGTCAAAAAAGAGAGAAAAAAGTACAGATATCAAAATTATTGCTATTACGGCTCAGGATTCCTCTTTCGACTATGAGCGGCCTCTTATATTTACTAATAAAGCCATAGAATATTTTACTGCGGCCAAAATCAATCACGATACATTGAAAGACGCGATTAAATACACAAAAGTAGATACACGACTTGATACAAGGGACTTATACGTGAAAAGCATGTCATGTTTTTATATAGATAACCAATCTATTATAAAAACGTGTGATGAAGTATCTCAGACAAATACAGACTTCTATGACGAATTATGTTGCTTTTATGATAAATCATTAAATTGTTCTCCATCAACAGTCAACGCAGGATTTATTCATTCATTTTATGGACTAGATCGATTTATTCGTCATAATTGTTTTGACATTATCGAAGTATTTGATGCAGAATATGATACCTCAGAGACGCAATTAAGCATACAAATAAACGAGAGTAAACTTATTGCTTATATAGCTGCAAAACGTTACAAAAACCTGATGAATTTATTTGCAAACATACTGAATTCGCCTTATGATTCAGAAACAATAATGAATTATATTTGTCACATTTACTTTCCAAGCATAGAGGATAGTAGCGAAGCATCTCACAGTATATTGACGCCTGAAGCTATATTCAAAAATGTAAAATTACACACTTTAGGCATCGAAGCTCAATTATTAAAAGCAAAATATCCAGAAACACTGTGATCTCCATAACTGTTGGGTCTCGCCTGAT
>JAGLCE010000017.1 GCA_023146365.1 Endozoicomonadaceae bacterium | reverse complement strand
TGCACCAATTGCAGCCTACCTAGGGCAGGAGTTTTTAAATAAATTACGGACAATTCTCAGTAAAAAGTTGAATCCTGAGCCTCACTCTGTGTTCTTAAGTTCGGGAACTGTGCAAGCAATCAATAAGTCACGGATTCAGGACAAAGGATATGTGGGCTATATCTCCTAACGCAATAGTAGTAATATCTACCTGTAGGCAATATTGACGCAGTGGAATGCATTTCGTGACGCAGACTTTTTATTGGTATGACTATGAGACCTTTGGTACGGATCCAGCTCGTGACTGGCCTGCTCAATTTGCCGGTATCCGAACGGATGCTGATTTTAATGAGATCGGTGAGCCTCTGGAACTGTTCGCTCGATTGCCGGATGACCAGGTACCCAATCCTGAAGCCTGTCTGGTGACGGGGCTGACACCGCAATCAGTGAACAAGCGTGGTATTTGTGAGGCAGATTTTATCAGCACTATCAATGAAGCTGTTAGTCAGCCCAATACCTGTGTGCTCGGTTACAACACGCTGCGCTTTGATGATGAAGTAATGCGCTACAGCCTATACCGGAATTTCATGGACCCCTACGCACGGGAGTGGCAAAACGGTTGCAGTCGCTGGGATTTGATTGA
Source organism: Endozoicomonadaceae bacterium (assembly GCA_023146365.1). Lineage (GTDB taxonomy): Bacteria > Pseudomonadota > Gammaproteobacteria > Pseudomonadales > Endozoicomonadaceae > Kistimonas. The sequence continues at coordinate 23,709 of JAGLCE010000017.1, read as the reverse complement.
TGTTGTCAGGCTTTGCGCTGCATTGCGTCCAGAGGGTATTAACTGGCCAAAGGGTGAGGGGGGAGCCGTCAGTTTTCGGCTTGAGGCGTTGACCGCAGCCAATGACATTAGTCATGTAGGTGCACATGATGCGGTTTCGGATGTACGGGCTACGATCGCCTTGGCTCGCCTGTTGCGTAAAAAAAAAGAAAAATTATTTAATCACGCATTCAATAACCGTCAGAAGCATCAAGTCAGCAAACTCCTGAATGTTCAGGCACGTAAGCCTGTGGTGCATATCTCTGGACGCTATTCGTCGGCACGTCACTGTCTGGGAATTGTTGTGCCGATAGCGCTCCATCCAGTGAATAAAAATGGTGTGATTGTTTATGATCTTAGTATTGATCCTGCGCCATTCATGGAGCTCTCAGTTGATGAGATAGAACATCGATTGTACACCAACAATGAACAGTTGGTTGCAGAGGGCGTGGCACGTATACCGGTAAAAACAGTGCATATCAACAAATCGCCAGTGGTGGCTCCCTTGGGGGTGCTACGTGAAGAGGATCAGCAGCGTCTAGGGGTTGATCTGTCACAGTGCGAGAGGCATTACCAGAGACTATTTTTGGAAGAGGAACCGTTTCAAGCATTCGTAAAGACGATCGGAACCGTATTATCAGGCAATAATTATGAGCCCCATACAGATCCAGATCATATGCTTTATAGCGGTGGCTTCTTTAATTCGAATGACAAGAGTTGCATTGAGCAGGTTCGTCGTTCGTTGCTGGAAGATCTGAAAAACCTCAAGTTACCATTTTCGAGTGTGCGTCTGGACGAAATGCTGTTTCGCTATAGGGCACGAAACTGGCCGGAAACACTGATGGCGGATGAGCTATCGAAATGGCAGATATTCCGCCGAAAACGTTTACTGGATCATCAGGGCGGGGGAAGTTTGACCCTTGATAACTTCTTTAAACGTATCCATGAGTTACGCAGTGATGTGGATGAAACGAAGCAATCTATTCTTACCGAACTGGAAGATTATGGACATGAACTTCGGCTCAGTCTCTAGCTATTGTGGAAATCCAGGAGTTTGTGATAATCCGGATCGGTTGCGAGCATGTTGAAATACTCGGCAAGATGACCTGAATAGGTAGGTTGTCCAGTGTAGTCCAGAGCGCCGACAGGCATGGTCTACAGCACGACTAAGTTGCTGTGATGCCCACGGATGGAAGCTTCATCCAGAAGGTCAACACTGTGCTGTTTCGAAATACGTATAGCTGCCTCTGTTGTGCCAGAAACGGGGGCCACCTTCGCCCAGCCGACATTTGGAGCGATCGAGGGTAGCCACGTCTTGCTTTTCTAACCATGAAAAAGGGGCTCAATGCCCCCGAGCTTTAAGTAAAATTTAGTGACTCATCACTTGAATTGAAATTCATTCTTGAGGTGTTCTTTAATTTGCATCACCTGACGCACCAAATGGGCTAAGGATTTGGTACGCATTTTCTCCATAACGCGTGAGCGGTGAATTTCTACCGTACGCTGGCTCAGGTTGATATCGGCGGCAATAACCTTGTTCGCCTTGCCCTCGACAACATGATGCAGTACTTCGCGTTCACGTTCTGTCAGGGTAGAAAGACGACGTAAGATTTCCTTGTGCTCTAGCAGTTCAGCGCGTTGTTGGGTATCCAGCTTGAGAGCGTCGTTAATATCGTCAAGCAGCTCTTGGTCACGGAACGGTTTCTGAATGAAGTTCATTGCACCGTCCTTAATGGCCTGAACTGCCATCGGAACATCACCGTGACCGGTAATAAAGATGATCGGCAGGATACAGCGCATATCGTTCAGTTTGCTCAGTAGTTCCAACCCGCTCATGCCTGGCATACGAATATCCAGAACAATACAGCCCGGATGATTTTCGTCGTAAACGTTCAAAAACTCTGTCGGCGAGGCGAAGACCTGTACTTTCTGGCCGACAGAATGCATCAGCATCTTAAGTGAATCTCGAACCGCCTCATCATCATCGATGATAAATACTGCGGGTTCTTGTGGTTGCATGATTACTCCGCCATTACTACAGGCTTGAATGAGATATTGAATAATGTGCAAGGCGTATGACTCTTGTTCAGCATCCACGTTTTAATGTGGTCGTGATACCGATAAGCCAGACTGAAACTTGCAGGCAGTGTACCGAGTGGAATTTTATGTCACCAGTAACTGCTTAGTGATTTCAGAGGTGAAGGAGAGCGCGGATGGAGAAAGCCTTGACTGGCCAGTGATAGGACAGCTCCCGTCTATGGAAGTGTGCAACACGGCGACAGACATACATCGTAGCCACCTTAATCCCTAGATACAGTTATAGTCTCTACCTTTCGAATCGGCAAACAGTCCACTTAAATTGCAGGCTGCTGTTTCATGAGTTAGCCAGTATCGCAGCGGTGAATTTGATGATTCATTGAGAGGCACAGGGCTCCATTTTTGCTTAATGGATCAATTGGTATAGCGGGATATTCCATGGATATGCCGTGTGACAGTTAGTCATTATGTTGAGTCGGAGTAATCATATTTTCTGGTTTGAGCCGTTTCATTAGCTCTTCATGATCCATCAGTCCTTCTTCCAGAATCAGATCCACAACCCGTTTGCCAGTCAGTAGCGCGGCTTTGGCGATGCGAGTAGAGTTCTCATAACCTAGGTAAGGATTGAGTGCGGTGATAATCCCGATGCTGTTATCGATGTAAGCACGACAGACCTCTACATTTGCAGTGATATCCTTGACGCACTTATTAGACAGCATATTCATGGCATTGGTCAGATCTTGGATGGATTGTAGAATTTTGTAGACAATGACCGGCTCCATCACATTCAGCTGTAGCTGGCCTGCTTCAGCCGCCATGCTCACGGTCAGATCATTACCGACGATGTGAAATGCCACTTGGTTGACGGCCTCAGGGATGACCGGATTCACTTTGCCAGGCATGATGGATGAGCCGGGCTGCATTTCTGGCAGGTTGATTTCATTGAAACCGCACGTCGGACCGGACGATAGTAGCCGTAGGTCATTAGAGATCTTGGACAGCTTGAGGGCCAGACGCTTCAGTGCGCTAGATAGGATGACAAAAGCACTCGTGTCTGAAGTGGCTCCCACCAGATCGGCTGCTAGAATCATTTTATGACCACAAATATCAGACAAATGCTTGACGGCCAGCGGAGCATAGCGACTGTCAGCCGTAATGCCTGTGCCGATGGCAGTGCCACCTAGGTTGACCTCTTTGAGTAGGCTGAGCATGCTATTGCTTCGGTCGATATCTTCCTTAATCATTGATGCGAAGGCTTTGAATTCCTGACCAAGTGACATGGGGACGGCATCCTGTAGCTGGGTACGACCCATCTTCAGGATATCCTTGAACTCCTCGGATTTGACTTCAAACGAAACCATCAGTTGGCGAGCCGACACAGTCAGTTGCTTGTGTTTGAGCAGCATGGCTAGGCGCATAGCTGTCGGATAAACGTCGTTGGTCGACTGCGACATGTTGACGTGAGTATTTGGGTGAAGGTGCTGGTATTCAGCACGCTTGTGACCCATCAGTTCCAGCGCTCGATTGGCGATGACCTCGTTGGCATTCATGTTGGTGGAAGTGCCTGCGCCACCCTGAATTACATCCAAGGGAAATTGCTCATGGTGCTTGCCATCAATGATTTCATCACAGGCCATACAGATCGCGTTAGTCTGTTCGTCAGATAGCTGGTTGAGGTCATGATTGGTCATGGCGCAGGCTTTCTTGACCATCGCTATCGCCCTGATTAGGCTAGGGTAGTGATTGATCGGCACGTCAGTGATGCGGAAGTTCTCGATAGCACGTTGGGTTTGAGCTCCCCAGTAGGCCTCTAAGGGAACCTGTTTGTCTCCTAGGAGATCGTGCTCAATACGACATGCGCCGGAGAAGTGAATTGGTGACATGAAAATGCTACCCTGCTAACGAGGCTGTGAGAAAACAGCGGTTACACAGGCTACGGACTCTAATATCGGTGAGAGTTGTTCCGATAGCGGTGAGCGCCACTTATTGAAAGGGTGATAGTCTCGGATTGAGTCGGATTGATCGCAATAAGTAAAACCACCTATATCTTGCGTAAGGGGATCTGTTACCAATTAAGTTTGGTTTGTTAGAACCACAGCCTACGAGCAGCTGGTCCAAGTGTGTCGGTAATTGTGGCAATCTAGGACATAACTGGTTTCTAAAGACTGTCTCTACTATCCAGAACAAGCCAGAACAAGCCAGAACAAGATCATAAAGGCTTTCACCGAAGGCCATGGCGTTCTGTGTTCTGAAGACTGGAAAAAGCCTTCATAAACCCGTTCTGTCGGTAATGTTTGTGCACTTTTGAATGAATTCTGAACAGTTCTCAGTAAAAAATTGAACCCAGAGCCTCATTCAGTGTTCTTAAGTGCGGGAGCTGTGCAAACAATCAGGAAGTCACGGATTCAGGCTGTAGTTAATATCTTATAAAGAACGGTTAGAGTAGTATTTGTGATTTTCCTTGTAAGTCTTTATAATAAAAAGGTTAGTTGATCTTAATATGTCAATTTTTTTAAAGGTTTATTCGATTTTTTTAATGCATTTAGCGTGAGGTGGGTGTTTAGTGTCTGAGTTAACTCGATCATCAAGCCAGAAAGTAGAAGAGCGCATTCAGCGTATTGTTGAGGTGATAAAGGCTGAGGAACAGCGTTTAAGAACTCAACACCCAATTCTTCAGTATCAAAACCTGTTAGGAATGTCGATTTTAGTGTTGTCATTTCTAGGTATGCTGGGTTTAGGTCTTTTATATTTTTATGAGGTGATTCCTGTTTGGATTTGTGTAATTAGCACGGCTGTTTTTGCTTCATTCACCCACGAATTAGAGCATGATCTAATTCATAAACAATACTTCCGCAAAAATCCGTTTATGCATAATTTCATGATGTTGATGGTTTGGATGTTACGTCCAAATACGGTTAACCCATGGTATAGGCGCAGTATTCACTTGTTACATCACAAAACATCAGGCACCGAACAAGACTTAGAAGAACGTTTGCTGGGTAATGGCATGGGTAATAAGTTTTTACGATTTTTTGTAATGGCCGATGGCTTATTAGGAATTTTATTGCGTATGGGAATTTTAAAGGCTGAAGTGAAGCGTTTTAATTTAAAAGAATTTTTAACTGCCGCATTTCCTTTTGCTACTTTTCATTTTTTGATTTGGCATGTCTTTTTAGCTTATCACTGCACTTTCTTTTGGCTGGCTGTGTTGGATGTTTCAGTAGTAGCACCGGTATGGCTTGAGCAAGTTATGGTCATCATCAATTTTATGACAGTAGTGTTAATTGGACCGAATGTATTGCGGTCATTTTGTTTGAATTTTATCACATCATATATGCATTATTATGGTGGTGTGACAAATATTTTACAGCAGACACAAATTTTAAAACCTTGGTTTCTATGGCCTATGCAGCTGTTTTGTTTTAATTTTGGCTCCACGCATGCTATTCATCATTTTGTGGTAGATCAGCCGTTTTATATTCGCTCTATGCTTGTTAATGTGGCGCATAAAGTCATGACAGAAAATGGTGTACGATATAACGATTTAACGACCTTCTTTTCAGCGAATCGATACCTATCAACTCATTAGTAGTTCTTGAGTTCTTAAAAGTCGACTTTATAGTCGCCTTTTTTGTATCCGTCATACAATAGAACCTGAATCCGTGACTTCAAAACAGAAATAATTTCCTTAACCCCAGACAGCAAAGAGGGAGGTGCGTTGCTCTACCATCTTTTGCACTGTATGGGACAAAAGACGCTGACTCACCGTTCATCATACGGTCAAATGACGTCGGTTAAAAACGGTTATGCAGGAACTTATTGATCAGGCAGCCAGGCTGGTAAAATCAAGTCGACAATATATTCTTCGATTTAACCGACACAGCCCAGGATGTCGTTCTTTTCGTCGTTCTTTTCGTCGTTTTTTAGTTTGTTGGAGAAATTTATGGAATCCTTTTATTTACCTATTTCATAGACTATTGCGAGCAAATCAACATATCTCCAGATTACATCTATCCATCAGTTGCTCGTCGCTAACCCAAAATCTAATACATCATATTGTCAAAATATGCAAAATTAACATCATGGCGATCATGTTGATATTTCTTGCTAACGTCAGCAATAAATATTATCACGATGATGATTATCCAGCCACTAATCTCGAAAAAAAAGTGGCTGGTAATCAACAGCTTTTATTAAAAACCTTACTTATTCAAAGGGACTTTGAAAATCTTATTTCGACTGATATATTATTATTTAAGATTTGAGAAATCATTAAAAATACTCCTGAGTATGTAGTTGAAAATCTTACAAACTATTGCAATACTCAGTTAATTAACGAATGCAAAATAACGAGTTAATTGAATACATGAATAAAAATAAATAAGGGACTTTCAAAGTCAATAGTCATGCACTTCGGATTTAAATCCGAAATTACGCAACCAGTTGCTCCGAAAACTCGATGATGCCAGTCGATCTCAATATTTTTAAACTTACCCCGTTTCTGAGCAGCTCGGTAACCAGCATCAGCGAAGATAAAGATCAGATAATGTCACCACACGTCCTTCTGATTCTAGTGTTAATGGTGTATTGTTGCGACTTGAACGTCTAACGATGATCTGACGACTACCAAAAGATCAAACATGGGATAAAAATACTTCCAAACCCCCGCACCCATAACCGATAATACACCTTATTTAAGACAAGAATACCTGCTATTATGTTGGACAATATCCGTATCGTCATGATCCGCACTTGGCACCCAGGAAATATCGGGGCAGCCTTGCGCGCCATGAAAACAATGGGACTCAGCCATCTCACACTGGTCAACCCATCACAGTGGCCCCATCCGGATGCCGAAGTGATGGCTGCCGGTGCCATCGACCTGATCGATCGAGTCTTGATAGCAGACAGCCTTTCCGAAGCCATAGCCGACTGCTCACTCGTGATCGGCACATCGGCCCGTAATCGTTCGTTTTCCTGGCCCATGCTCAACCCCAGAACCTGTGGTCAGCAAATCATCCGTGAATCCACGAACCGTCAGGTCTCCCTGGTATTCGGTCAGGAAACCATGGGCATGACCAATGATGAGCTACAACAGTGCCATTATCATGTCTGCATTCCAGCCAACCCGGAGTATCCAGTACTCAATGTAGCGGCAGCCGTACAGACCTTGTGCTACGAAATCCGACAAAGCTACGAGGAAGCCTGCAACAGAAAAGAAGAGCCCGTAACACAAAACGACACCATCACATACCCAAGCATCTTTGCCATGGAACAGTTCTACCAACACCTTGAACAGGCGCTTTATGATGTAAACTTTATCATCCGTCAACACCCAGGCAACGCTATGACAAAGTTACGCCGTCTCTTTAATCGAGCCCGTCCGGAAACCGAAGAGATGAATATGTTGCGAGGCATTCTTAGCCGAATACAACAGGCAAGAAATAAAAACAAACCTTGAGACTGTAACTTATATTGTCAGGAAGCAATGTCTTTTTTAGTTAAAATGTCATAGCTTTTATTTTTTCAGTAGTGACTTTTATCGCCTATTTTTAATGTATCAGTAATTAGCCATTACACAGATTTCATCTTCACATTGTTTTTTTATTTTCTGTAACTTACCAATATACTCATCCAAATAATTATTACGATATCTACTCATAACCCCTTCAAAAATATTTCCTGAACCTGCTACAACACTCTCACAGATAGCGGCCACTCTGGAAGATCTTCCCATTTTTACTGCGTCTATAGCCAAGATCGTAAGTGGAAGAATTACATTGTTATTTGTAGCTAATAAGGCGTTCTCATTCCTGCTTACTGTTGGCTCAAGCTCCCTACCTCTAGTGAAAGAAAAAAAGCACCTATCTTTAGTATCTGCACCAATTCTATACAACAACTTACACATGCTAGGCCAATTCTTACATATTGATAATAAAAGAATCGATGTCTCATTTGTTATTGAAGCGTTAATATCTGCACCATAACGCAATAAATACGAAGCGATAAGCATTACATCACATGTTTCATAAAAACTATTCTTTATAAGAAATTTCAGAGGGCTAACTAACGTATTACCGTTCAACATTTTCTGTAAAATACCCCTGTCTTTTTTATGCTGACACACAATCAAACGCTTAACTATATCTGCATTCATTTGTATGACAGCATTCATCATTGGCGTTGCATGACCATCACATTTTTTTTCCATCCCTGTGAAATCGTCAAAATTTTCAATCTGAAGATTAGTTTCAGGAATATCAATTATTTTTTCCACAATCTCAACTTGGTTTGTCAATATCGCACAGCTCAAAGGAGATGAGCGTAATATAACTTTCGTTTCTTTTCCAACGTTTACTATTTCATGTGCATCACACAGATCGACATTTATTTTATCATTAACATCATCATGCCAGTCAATGATGCGTCGTTCATTGCATATGTTCGTATCTACCCCATACTCAATCAAAATCATTGCTATATCACTTTGAAAATTTTCAATTACACTTAAAAGTGCTGATTCTATTGATTGATTTTTAATAATAGTTATCTCATTTTCCTCATTCGTACATTTTTTATTGTAACTACTTACTCTGACCACATTAACCATTAGACTCATGCACGGCTCATTTTCAAGATAATACTTTAATTTATAGATATCCCTACTCTCAATGCATTTCCAAAAACATTCTTTAAGCTTATCATGATCACCCTTTGAATGTTTTTTCAAGCAAGATGAATGCAATGTCAGTTTTTTTAACATCCTACTAGAAGCTACTCCAACTTCATCACCAACTTCTTCAGTCTGTGAACTACGATTCTGATCGGCAATACATTTAATTACACTAGACATTTCCATAATAAACCTAATTATTTAAAAAACAAACTATTCAAGAAAGCAAAAAGCAAAAAGCAAAAAGCAAAAAGCAAAAAGCAAAAAGCAAAAAGAAATTCTCAAACTTATTCGACATCAACATCAATAAGTAAGTTCCACGAAAATAGAGACGTCGAAATAGTTGGCTAGAAAAAACACGTGACGTGCTTATTATTAAGTAAGGTAAAAGTTGATTTATGACATAATATTTTCAACCGAACTTGTTAAACTATAAGCACATTTTCTGCTCGAAAACATACAATAAAGATGCGTTAAAATAGTCCCATTGAATAATATTTAACCATTGACAGACTATAAATTTTCCAAACGGAATAACGTTATGGTGAGTATTCGCCTCTCTAAAATAGAGGCCAAGCAACGCATTAGAAAAGTCGACTGGCAAGGCACGAGCTTGGTGAAAAGCTTATTGATTATAAGCCAAAAGATTCAACTCATAATCGGAAAACAGCTTGATCGGCACATCCATTAAACTGGCAAAAATAACCCGAAACGCAAGCACATTCTGCACATATTGTCGGGTTTCTTTAAACGGTATGGTTTCAATCCAGATATCCAACGGTAGATCACCACGCTGTGCAATCCACCGTTTAACTCGACTAGGCCCTGCATTGTAGGCCGCCGTGGCATAAATACGATTACCTTTGAATTTTTTTTTCATCTCTGCCAGATAAGCCGTTCCAAGAGCAATATTGACAGACGGACGATATAAATCACGAGTCGTTTTATAAGCAATACCATAATTACGAGCCGTCTGTTTTGCAGTCCCCGGCATCAATTGCATGAGTCCTCTCGCACCAGCGCCTGATTTCGCCTGTGGATAAAACGCACTCTCTTGGCGGGCCACTGCCAACGACCAGAGTGGATCGACACTGAATGCTGACGCGCTTTGCTCAAACAGGTGAATGGGATTAGGAACCGGAAACCGGATATCCAGCTCATTCCACATGGACTCCTGTGCTGCCGTCATAATCGCCTGACTGTGCCACTGCCAACGATGGGCCAAGTGTGCTGCACGACGACGTTCGTCGTTATTCAAATGTTTCAGTGCTCCCATCCACTCTCGTCTTGCCGCATACTCGCGCTTCAATGCACGAAGCTCTAACGCACGCTGAAACGGTGAATGCGACTCAAGACGAGTGATCTTGTTATCATCAATTAACACCCGACTCTGCTGCAATCCGAACAGTGAATGATTAAGCTCTGCAGCCAGAAAACCATAAAAATTCCGATTAACACTCAACTGAGAAAGCGTGTCGATATTGGCTCCACCCTTTATTGATAACTCCTTCTGAGCCATCATTGACCAGTAACGCCACCGAGGTTTTGAGTGCAACGTTTCAGGCAGCTTAGCGATCAACCTTGAGACTTTAGACCAATTTTGGTCGACCAGTGACAACCTAATACGCCACTCAGTCACTCTTGGATAGATGAACTTAGGATCAATCCAGCCAATGAGCCTTTCAGCCTCAGGCATGAACCTCTGAGCAATTCGCAGTGCCAGCCATTTATCCATGGATTGACGATAATCATCATTGATATAAAACCGTTGACGATCACGTAACCAGACCCGTACCGCCTTAACGATATCCCGCTTTGCCAGCCGCTTAACACCATACGTCAGTAGCACTTCTCGATGGTGCGAATTTCGCCGGAAAAAAGTGTTGCCCATTATTAGTGTCGGCTGCGCTCTGATCTTCCAAAAAAGATCGATACTTTGCTTATCACGAGGAACCTTTATGTATCGACTAACATAACGTGCCAGACTGATATTGCCTTCATCGATAGCCAACCAAAATCGTTTGAAAGCTAAATCAGACGTTAACAACCCTGCCCGTTGCCAATCGGAAAATACCGGATTACAGGCTTTGTTTTGCGAATGACCGACACTCCATAATGTCTCTGCCAATTCGAATGCCTGCTGTCGTTTATCCGTGGCCAGCAACCCTCTAGCCTGATAGCACTGATAGCGGGATCCATGCGGTTTTATCTGATTATAAGCTGTGACATAAGCTGCCCATTTCTGACGACCGATCAACCAATTCAACCAGCCATTTTTCAGCTTTCTGATCACAGCAACATTTGGATATTTTGCAATCATTGCATCAATATCAGACTGATTCGCACCAGCCAAGCGCCGATTAAGCGCCTGAATTTCCAAGTAAGGAAAGAGAGGGTAATTCTGAAGATCCGCTTGCCACTGCTGCCAAGCTTCTCCACGGACTATTGCATTTTCTGCCGCTAAGTAGGCTTGCCTCTGGCGATCAAGATCAGAAGCAGACGTCAAGCCAGCTAACGAAAGCCCGACAATAAAGAAAATAATACATTGCAGGTATTTTTGCACTGTCAGAAATCCATTTCCATCAACACTATTCCTTTAGGAAAAATCCATTTGTGTTATTTTATCACCGCTAAACACCTTGTCATGTAACGATCAAAGTAGCAATAACCTACTAACAACCAGCATTCATCAGACTAAAACAGCCTGACACTACATAAATATAGCGGTAAACAGATACTTGTCGGCACTACGACTAGGAACGTGCTGAAATCTGAATATTCAATGCCAAAATATCTTGCTCTTCCTGTTTTTCCATCACAACATCAATATTCTCATCGGAAGGCATATCATAAAAACGCCTGATAAGTTCCATAATTTCACTGCGCAACTTCAACAGTTCTGGCGAATCATCTCTCTGACGTCGCTCATGAGCAATGACGATCTGCAAACGCTCCTTACAGACGCTGGCACTTTTTTCCTGCTTTATAAAGGTAAATAATTTATCAAACAGCATCTCTCACCCCCCTCGAAAAAACCTTTTCAAGAAAGGACAGTTTTTTCCGTCGGATATAGCGCAGCGGAATGTCTTCCCCCATGAGTCGATCAACCGCGTCCATATAGGCCATCGCAGCGAGTGACTCATATTCATGTACCACTGGCATCCCCTTGTTGGAGGCTTCCAGCACTTCCCGACTTTCAAGAATGACACCCAACAGAGGACAAGCCAGAATATCAACGACATCATCAATGGAAAGCATCTGCCCTTCAGCCGCTCGAACAGGATCGTATCGGGTGATCAGTAAATGCTCTTTTACGGGTTCAAGTCCTTCTACCGCTCGCTTGGAGCGACTCTGCAACAACCCAAGGATACGGTCTGAATCACGAACCGAAGAGACCTCTGGATTGACAACAACAATCGCTTCATCAGCATGATAAAGTGCATGAATAGCTCCTCGCTCAATACCAGCAGGCGAATCACAAATAATGTAATCAAAGGTTTTGCGCAATTGATCAATAATGCTGCAAACCCCTTCATCGGTCAGCGCATCCTTGTCCCGCGTCTGTGAAGCAGCAAGAATAAAAAGATTACTATTGTGCTTATCTTTTATCAGTGCCTGATTGAGAGTAATACCGTCATTAATAACATTAACGATGTCATATACAACCCGTCGCTCACATCCCATTATTAGATCAAGGTTTCTTAAACCCACATCAAAGTCAATCACACAGGTTTTGAAACCTCTCAGTGCCAATCCAGAACTGATAGCGGCCGAGGAGGTTGTTTTACCTACGCCGCCTTTTCCAGACGTCACCGTGATGCATCGTCCTTTCACTGTTATCTCCTTAATACAAATAAATATAGTTTCTTCAATGATTATCAATAACAATACATGGTTATGGAGAAAAATTAAATTGCCAGGCCAGAAAGAAACTGCATTAATTTAATAATATTTCTAAAAACGTCCGACAATCTGCAATGGCTACCTGACATTTTAAGGCTTACCCCCAGCTTATCGAGTCCCGAATGCTAGATTCAACGACCAAGATGTCAAACATTACTGTCCGCTGCCTCCCTGCGCAACCGTATTTCTGTCTCCTCACGTCCATTACTAATGGTCAATGCATACGAATCACCCGCAAACTCCACCATGGCGTCAAGCAATCCGATAGCGATCCTGACCACGTCCTCACCGGAATCAAGCGTCATCTCATGCATAAGGTTTTCGACCACACTCTCACTATCGTCAATATGGTAGGTTGTCATTGCTTATACCCTCACCATGCCCTGTGATTGTTAGTTAAAGTTCGTGTCAGTCTATTCCGTTTTAACTGTCAGAGCGATCACTAAAAAGGGATCAGCCACAAAACGAATTCCTCAATCTTAAAATAAGACGCTCCGTTATAGAGGGCATCGGCATGGCAACGGCCGAACACTCTGACACCAGCCTGAAGCTCGATTCAATGCAGTGACACCTGAAACTATATCAACCTGCCTAATCGAAAACCTGTCGTCCCAGCCAGCAAGGAACCAAAGAAAAGCACCGCTCGGACAACCGTTTTAGTCGCTAAGTCACCATCATGCCAGTGTTTTACTGACCACCTCGAATACATCCATTGACAGCTCATGGGACTGAATGGACTTAAGCGCCTCCTTCATCATTCCACTGCGCTGATCATCATAACGACGCCATTGCGTAAGAGGTGTCAACATTCTTGCTGCGATCTGCGGATTCTGCTTGTCCAGCTTGATGACATTCTCTGCCAGAAAGATATAACCACTGCCTGAAATATCATGAAACCTTTTCAGATTACGCATACTAAACGTACCGATCAGTGAACGCAGCTTGTTCGGATTTCGATAGTCGAACACAGGATGCTCCATCAACTGTTTGACGCGCTCCAGTGTTCCCATCTTCACACCACCCACCTGTACGGACAGCCACATATCCATCACGTTGGCGTCAGCCTGCCACTGCTCATAAAATTCAGACAGCAGCATTTCTGCACGCTCAGTGGCAGACTGGTGAGTTCCATTCACCACACAGGTGAGCGCCATCATTTTATCGGTCATATTCGTGGCGTTACGAAACTGGGTTTCCGCCAGCGTGACCATCGCCTCAGAGTCCATTTTGAGAAGATAGCCCAAGCAGATATTTTTTAGCTGCCGCTCTGCGATATCGGCCGACTCTGGAACATAAGGCTTTTCAACCGCAAGCCCACGATAGACCGACTGCAATTGCTCACTGAGGTTGTTTGCCAGCTCGGCACGCACGAACTCCCGCGCCTCATGAATCTCATCCACTGCGATGACCGCCATCTGCTCCGAAAGCCAACGCTCTGACGGCAAGATGAGCATTTCAGCCACCATCGCCTTGTCAGCCTTGTCATCCTTCAGCAAAGCACGCCAAGCGTCGATTAAGCGATTATCAATCGCAAGCGGTTTATCTGACTGAATATCCCCCACCAGATCAATAATGGTCTCTGTGGCAAGACGCTGATAGCTGTCCCAGCGATTAAATCCGTCATCATCATGGCGCATCAGAAATAACAGGTCATCACGGCTATAGTCGTACTGTAATCGAACCGGTGCCGAAAAACCCCGCAATAAAGACGGTAGCGGGCGTTCGTCCATATCGTCAAAAACAAACTGCTGACTCTCTTCACAAACCTCCAGAACCTTGGTCGTAGCATTTTTTTCACCAATCGGCAGATTGACGCCGCTGGACGACAGTAAGCCCAACGCCAACGGAATATGGAAAGGTTTCTTGTCAGTCTGATTTGGCGTTTCCGGACAGCTCTGACGTACTTTCAGCACATAACGTCGACTGTCCGCATCATAGCTATCCGTCACATCCAGTACGGGTGTACCTGCTTGAGTATACCAGCGCATAAACTGTGTCAGATCGATCCCACTGGTCTCCTCCATAGCACTAACAAAATCTTCGCAAGTCACCGCATGACCATCATGTCGCTCGAAATAAAGATCACTCCCTTTACGGAATTTTTTTCGTCCGACCAAGTTATGAATCATCCGGACAATCTCAGCGCCTTTCTCATACACCGTCAGCGTGTAAAAGTTGGAAATTTCAATAAATGATGACGGCCTGACAGGATGCGACATTGGACCTGCATCCTCGACGAACTGGGCGCTGCGCAAAAAATTGACATCCTCAATCCGCTTCACCGTACAGGAGTTCATCTCCGCAGAAAATGTAGCATCACGGAATACGGTGAACCCTTCTTTCAGACTGAGCTGGAACCAGTCACGACACGTCACTCGGTTACCGGACCAGTTATGGAAATATTCATGAGCGACAATCGCCTCTATCTGCTGGAAGGTGGTATCGGTTGCGGTATCAGGGCGAGCCAGCACGCAAGCGGAGTTAAAAATATTCAACCCTTTGTTTTCCATAGCCCCCATATTAAAGTCATCAACAGCAACGATCATAAAGATGTCCAGGTCGTACTCACGACCATAAGCTTCTTCATCCCAGCGCATCGCTTTTTTCAGCGATCGCATCGCATGATCGCACTTACTGATATTATGAGATTCCGTAAAGATCTGCAGCGTAACCTCACGACCACTTTGCGTCGTAAAAGTATCCTCTATCCGCTCCAAATCCCCTCCCACCAACGCAAAAAGATAAGCGGGCTTTTTGAAAGGATCTTCCCAGACAGCCCAATGACGCCCCCCTTCTGCGTCACCACGCTCGATGCAGTTACCGTTAGACAACAGCACTGGGTATTTCGCTTTATCTGCGGTAATACGAGTAGTGAACAGCGACATGACGTCCGGCCTGTCAAGGTACCAAGTAATACGACGAAAACCTTCCGCCTCACATTGGGTGCAGAACATAGTGCCAGATCGATAGAGACCCTCCATCGAGGTATTGCTCTGAGGTTTAAGGACAGAGATTATTTCTGTCTCAAACTGATCACGGGTCACCGGAAGAGTCAATGTTTCCGGTGTTAAGGTATAGTCATCCGCTGACAAACGTTTGCCATCCACTTTCACCTCTGCCAGCACCATATCAGCGTTACCCTGCAAAACCAGTGACGGTAACAAGTGATCGTGTCGTTCCGTATTGCGATGAAACTGCAGACGAGCAGTCACCCGAGCTTCTTCATCGCTCAGATCAAACGACAGCTCAGTTTTGTTGATCCAATAGTCCGGTTCTTGGTAATCCTTGAGATAGATAACCTTATGTTGTGCGTCGTTCATCATGTGCATCTGCTCCTTTTCATCTCAACCTGACCTTTCTGACAGACTGTTTCTCTCGGAAGTCAACGAGATCTCTTTATTGGATGCAATGCTTTTGACCTCAAACCTCCACAGAAACATCCATCTGATAAGCGGTATATTTCCGGATGTTGATCACACCGGTATCAAACATCAAGTACTGACCTTTAATGCCCTGAAGCACACTCTCAATGACCGGTATCTTATCAAGGTTAAAAGACGTAACTTTCACAGGGTATTGTTGAACAGGGTAACGGAAGATGTACTGCTGTGCATCTTTCACCGGCTGTACGGCCTGTACGCCATACTTCTGTTGCAAGGCGGTGATATCATCTACGAAATGATCAAACAATCTATCGCGCTCCACCCGAAGATCCAGCTCTGGCACCTGCCCTTTCAGCATGACACGCCAGTTGGTTCGATCGCTCACTTCAGAACGAAACAGATTTTCCACCACTCCAGACAGACGTCGCGTAGCCACCCGAAAAATGGGCAAGGCGTTAATAGCCCCTTGATCAATCCAGCGAATCGGCACCTGATCCAGACGGGTAATACCCACTTTAATACCGGATGAGTTCGCCAGATAAACCACATGATCAGTCATGCAGTTTCGTTCGCCCCATTCAGGCTCACGACAGGTTCCTGCATCATAGTGACATTTCTCTGGACTCATAATGCAGCTGTCACAAGCAGCCAGATGACTGAAGCATGTGAAACAAAATCCCTGATTAAAGCTTTTTCTGGTCCTCTTGCCACAGTGAACGCAGTGAATCTTACCACGGTAGCTAAGAGAGAATTGTTTACCAATCAAGTCGTTGAGCGGCAATAGCGTCTCCCCTACAGGCAGTCGATAGTGCACAAGGCCATCGACCATCTCACCCTGCATTTTCTTTAACGCACCCGTAAAAACCCTTGCATCGACTGCCATTTTGTCTGTCAAAGCTCACTCCAGCGACTGGATTCAAGCATCCCTGAACCGCAGAATCGTATGATCATCTTGATCGTCATCGGTAGACGCATGATTTTTAGAGGATCCACACCTTTGATGCAAATAGCCCGTTCTTTCACTATCTGGCAGATGCAGGTTTTCCCACGCAATAACAGCCTGCAGACTGGAGCCTCTCTGCTCTGCTGTCAGACCCCGACCATCCGGCCACCTGCCCAATTCAATCACACGACGAAGATTAGCCACTGTTCCGGGCGCCATCGTCTTGATTAACTGCTCAAAATCCATCATTGTCTCCTGTTGCCCCTCCAATCTTCAGCCATCCTCCATGCTCTTTTTTGATTTACCTTGGAACCGACTATACAGCCAACCGCAGGCCGCTCCCGTCAGCAGACCTCCAACATGAGCGGTATTGGCCACCTGACCAAAACCGATCACACTCAGTACACCGGTCAATCCTATCACCAACCAGATCAACATAAACAGATAGATACCAGACGGAACGCCATAAAGACCAGGTTGCTCCTTTTCTCTAATCCACAAAAAACCCATCAGGCCATAAATGACGCCAGAGAAACCACCAAACAACCTGCCAGCGCCACCGAAATGATATTGAGCAACGTTCGATACCAAACCGATCACCACTATCAGCAGTGTTAGAAGCAGGCCACCATGATGCAGCTCCAACCTACGCCCGAATTCCAGTAACCAAAGCATATTGAACGCCAAATGCATCATACCGAAATGCAAGAAAATCGGCGTAAGCAGACGCCAGTATTCACCATTCAACAGACTATAGGACAACGGAACGAAGCGAATATATTGATCGGTCACATTAAAGTTGAGAAACGATAACCAGGCAATCGTGTGATAGTCACTCCCTAACTGTGTAATAAAGGCGACCACCAGACAGGTCACGATAAACACGATGGTTGCTGGTATCCGCTTCCAATCCGCCATAGGGCCATTCATCAGCCCATGATGCTTCCACCCATCAGACTTCACTTCACTCAATTGCAGCAGCCCAGCCTGCCAGTCGGCATAAAACTGCTCGACCTGCAAAGCATAGACTGAGTGATCCAGCCACAATACCTGCTGCCCACACTCCTCAGAAATACGATGGGGAATGCCTTTTTGCCAGAGAAAGGCCGAAAAGGGTAGCAGATCAATGTCTGAGGGTAATTCAAGTAGGCGCTGCATGGTTTTCTCGCAGACAGATCGCAATCCATTCAAAAGTATTCAGTGCTATCAAACGTTCGTCAAGATCCACATCGTCCCAGAGACAGGGTATAGCGCGGCCAAAATAGATAGCCAATCAAGTCGTAGCCCTGATGGTTCGTACTGTTTGCATACTACAAATCATGAAATTAATGCATGGATAACGTTCGACAGCGCTAAGCGCCTAGCTATCCAGGCGGTTACCCCAACTCAGTTTGGTGCGGCACACTTCGTAATAATTATGGTTAAGAGGATGGATCAGTCTCAATCGATAGGGCTTTTTACTAACGGTCACGGTATCACCAGGTGCCGCAGTGATATGCACTTGTCCATCACAACTCAGCTGCGGATAGGTTGGATTATTTTTACCAATCACTATTTTTAGTTCACTTTTACCATCAACGACAATAGGACGACTGCTGAGTGTATGGGGAAACATTGGCACCAGTACGAGAGCATCCAGCCGAGGATGCATGATTGGACCACCCCCAGAGAGCGCATAGGCCGTGGAACCGGTCGGCGTTGCGACAATCAAACCGTCAGACCGCTGACTGTAGACAAACTGCCCATCAATGAAGAGTTCAAACTCAATCATTCGGGTAGCCTTACCGGGATGAAGCACCACTTCATTCAATGCACCAGCACTGCCAATCGTCTCACTCTCCCGTTTGATCGTCATTTCCAGCAAAAAGCGACTTTCAACAATATACTTGCCTTCCAGTACATCGCCGATCTGCTCTTCCAGATGATCGGGCTGAATATCGGTCAGGAAGCCCAAGCTACCCCGATTCACTCCCAGCACAGGCAGATTATACTGCGCCAGTGCCCGAGCTGCGCCCAGCATACTGCCGTCACCGCCCACCACGATAACTAGATCACAGATATCGCCCATCATCTGAAGCTTACAGACCTGCAGACCATGACCTGGTAGCAGTTGCGCCAGCGGCTCTTCGAGAATAATGTGCAAGTGACGGGACAACAAAAACCGTTTCAGCCGCCTTAGCGTCTCCAAAACCTGAGCATTGCCCAGACGACCACTAATCCCAACGTTCTTGAACTGTTCCATAAAATCATTGGTTATGAAAAATAGATATTGTCGTACATTATAAACATCCACAGCCCTGAGCGTCACAGGGTTTCTCAGGATTATTAGGTTATGAGTGTTAATTTTACCACTGAACAGGTGGCGAATGCGCTGAAATGGCTACTCAACAGCCCTGTGTTACTGGATGATCACCACCATCCCGCACTAATAACATCGCCCTTGAATGCTGCCTATCAGCCTGATATCACGGAGATCTCCCGACACACTGACGACTTACTCAACAAACCTTCATTCAAGCGGAACCATCTGCTCGGTATTTATTACGAAACACTGTGGCAATTTATTTTTAACTATCTGCGAGAGACTCAACTTATTCGCTGCAATCATCAGGTACAGTCTGAAAAATGCACCGTTGGTGAGTTTGATCTTCTCTATTTTTGCACTATTCGGAAGCGCTTTATTCATCGTGAAATGGCCGTCAAGTTTTACCTTGGCTTACCCGACGCCATTTCTCCCAGGGAGTGGCTCGGTCCAGGGCTTGAGGATCGCCTTGACCTCAAGTTAACTCGCATGCTTGAACAACAGTGCCAGTTGAGCCAAACATCCGAAGGCAGAGATTCACTGGAGATGCTTGGCATTACCAATGTCGTTAGCGAAGCACTGCTCCAAGGCTCCCTCTTTTACCCGTTTGACAAGCGGTGTCATACTCTTGAGATCGCTTCAGGCAATCACCTTCGTGGTGAATGGTTGCCCGTGAGTGAACTCAACGATTACCTGGAACAGCGTCAAATCAGCCACATAGCACACCTGAGCAAGCATGAGTGGATCACACATTCGATCAACCGTCGATCCATCTACCCAGCACATCCACGCATTCAAACTCGTGAATCGTTACATCCCCTCGTCTCACTGCCAGCTCAACACCATGGTCCAGTCATGCTAACCGGATTCAAAGAGAGAGCGGGACAACACGATGAAGTCAGTCGATTTTTTCTTGTCCCTAACGACTGGGAAGCAAAGGCGCATTTACGCATCCAGCAATGAGCGGTTACCCTGCAAACCACCGGTGTGAATCGCTAGAATCCGGCTATCAGGCACGATATCTCCAGAGGCCACCAACTGTTTCAAAGCAAAAAACAGTTTACCGGTATAAACACGATCCAGAGGCAGATCGGTCTCATGAGTCAACGATGCAATAAATGTGAGCAGCTCATCAGTCTGCCTAGCATAGCCACCGCAATGAAATTCGGTTCGAAGCTGCCAGTTATCACAGATGCAATCAACACCCATCAAGCGTTCACTAATCTCACGACGAAGAAAACCGCCACCTTTCAATACAGAAACACCGAGAAACCGCCCTCTTCCTGCGGCACCGAGTATCAATCCTGCCAGCGTTACGCCGGTCCCACAGGCAGTGGCAATCAGATCGTAATCGTCAGGCCTGATCGAATGACACGAAAGAATTTCAGCGCAACCTCGCATAGCCAAGTCATTACTGCCCCCTTCCGGAATGATTCGTGTCGTTACCTCATCACACCCTAACCCCCTGATCAGCGTTGCATGAAAAGCAGGATCATGTCGCAAACGATAGGTTTCCCGACTGACAAAATGCAACTGCATGCCCATTGCCTGCATATCGCGCAATGAGGGTGATAACGTCTCCGGCTTATGGCCTCGAACCACACCGATACACGCAATACCCGATATCTGACAGGCCGCTGCCAACGCATGCAGATGGTTAGACCAGGCGCCGCCGAAGCTAATCACGATACGACTTCCACTTTTGAGACAGTCGGCCAGATTATATTTCAGTTTGTACCACTTATTACCGCAGACCAGCGGGTGAACAAGATCCAGTCGAAGGACATCAAGACGTACCCTTGAGAGAGGATCTGATGACCCTGTAAGCGTATGAACGGGAACAGGTTCCTTCAATCCAGGAATAAAATCGGAAGCGAGTGACATGAACAGAACCAGAAAAAATCATTCATCAGGAAAATACCGTCGCTGACGAGGAATGAACCATCATCAGATCACCGACGCCAAGCGAGAGCCTTGATCAATAGCGCGTTTAGCATCCAACTCTCCCGCATCATCAGCACCACCAATGAGATGAACAGGCATCCCACCGGCTTCGATATCAGCCTGCAGCTCTCTCAACGATTCTTGACCTGCACAGATAATCACGGTATCAACCGGTAGCATTTTGAATTCGCCATCCTGCAGGATATGTAGCCCTTCATCATCAATTTTCTGATACTCAACGTTGTTAAGCATAACCACGCCCTTACTCTTGAGCGTTGCCCGATGTATCCAGCCGGTGGTCTTACCTAGAGTCTGGCCAACCTTACCGCGCTTACGCTGTAACAGAAAGACTTCACGCGGCGATGAGGATGGTTCTGGCTGTTTGCCTGCAATGCCCCCTCTGACATTGAACGCTTGATCAATACCCCACGCCTTGAAGAAAGCCTCCTTACTCAGGCTACGAGAGTGACCTTCATGCGTGATAAATTCCGCCACATCAAAACCGATACCTCCTGCGCCGATGATCGCCACTCGCTTGCCGACCGATTTGCCATACTTCAGAACATCGAGATAACCGAGCACCTTGTCACTCTCAACACCTTCAATAGCAGGCCTCCTCGGCTGAATACCGGTGGCTAGAACCACCTCATCAAAACCGATACCTTGCAGATCATCGGCTATGACGGTTTGACCCAGCTGCAAATTCACACCTGTCAACTCAATACGGCGGCGAAAATAACGCAGGGTTTCGTAAAATTCTTCCTTTCCAGGTATCAACTTTGCCACATTAAACTGACCGCCGATCTCATCAGCCTGATCAAACAAAGTCACATTATGCCCTCGCTCCGCAGCAACCGTCGCAAATGCCAGACCTGCTGGACCTGCGCCTATCACTGCAATTTTTTTAATGGCTTCTTTCCGCTTGAGCGGAATATAGTTCAGCTCAGTCTCATGACAGGCTCGGGGATTCACTAGACAACTGATCAGTTTGGCCTGAAAGATATGATCCAAGCACGCTTGATTACAGCCAATGCAGGTATTGATCTCATCAGCACGCCCCTGCTCCGCCTTGATGACAAACTCACCATCAGCAAGAAACGGACGAGCCATGGAGACCATATCTGACTGCCCCTTCGCCAGAACCTCTTCTGCGACCTCTGGTGTATTGATTCGGTTGGTCGTGACCAGCGGAATACCCACCTCACCTTTCAGCTTCGCAGTGACATCAGTAAACGCGGCACGCGGCACCATGGTACCGATCGTCGGAATACGAGCTTCATGCCAGCCAATACCAGTACTAATCAGTGTCGCACCGGCACTTTCAACACATTTCGCCAACGTGACAATCTCACCCCAAACACTACCGTCTTCCACCAGATCCAGCATCGACAAACGATAAATAATGATCCATTCAGCGCCGACTTGCTCACGAACGCGACGGATGATCTCCAGCGGCAAACGAATACGGTTTTCATAACTGCCACCCCACCGATCACTCCGCAGATTCACTCGCTCAGTAATGAACTGATTAATAAAGTAACCTTCAGAACCCATAATTTCGACGCCGTTATAACCCGCTTTCTGAGCCAGTACAGCACAATGAACGAAATCCTGAATCTGCTTTTCAATTTCGTCGTCTGTCAGCTCATGAGGCTTGAATGGATTAATCGGTGCCTGTACGGCTGATGGCGCAACACTATTCGGGTTATAGGCATAACGACCAGCATGGAGAATCTGCATACAAATTGTACCACCCTCCCGGTTTACTGACTCTGTAATAATACGATGTTGTTTCGCTTCCTCCTCGGTACTCAGCTTGGCTGCCCCTACGGCAACAGCTCCTTCTGCATTAGGGCCTATGCCACCGGTAACGATCAGACCAACACCATTTCGGGCACGCTCAGCGTAAAATGCCGCCAGACGCTCAAAACCCTTCGGACGCTCTTCAAGTCCAGTATGCATTGAGCCCATCAGAGTTCGATTACGCAATGTCGTGAAACCAAGATCCAGCGGTTCCAACAAATGCGGGTACTTGTCCTGTCCTGACACTATGGCTTCCCCTCTCGTTACCGGACGGCTGCTTCTATCACGATCCGTGATGCAATCGTTTTGATATCTTCATCAAGCTCACACCCGTGTATTCATCACCATTCACGGCTTAGACAACCTATCAACCACCAGATACACCAATTTGCCACTAGATTTGCCTCTACATTAAACGATATAAACGCAAGATTCAGTAATAACTAACTCCTGCTGAGCATGCTTTCTTATATAGACAACACAAAATCAGCAATCAACCTCTTAAAAAATGTTTTTTGGGTTTTTAACGTTACTAGATTGCCAGAATAAGTGACACACGCTTGCCCGATAAAAACTAAATCGGATTAAAGTAGTCCTGAATCCGTGACTTATTGATTGCTTGCACAGTTTCCGAATTTAAGAACACAGAGTGAGGCTCAGGATTCAACTTTTTACTGAGAATTGTCCGCAATTTATTTAAAAA
>JAGLCE010000169.1 GCA_023146365.1 Endozoicomonadaceae bacterium | reverse complement strand
TACAATAATAAAATAATAAAATAATAAAATAATAAAATAATAAAATATGGCTAATAAAGTGTTGTTTGTCTGATTTAACTGTATTTAAAGTGAGCGAGAATTGTAAATCCTAATTTATAAAAATGAAGGGATAAATTATTCATCGAGCGCTTAATATTATTATCAATTAACTATAGGGTATACTAGCCAGTAAAATAGCGAACCCCTGAAGCTCTAAGGAGAAAGGTTAACAATAAACGGGTATTTGTCTAGCGAGGTCTGATTAAATCCAGACAGATTTGTCGCTGATCTGAGAGAGAAATCAGTTTAAATTGAGGCGACAACTATGTTAACAAACACCGTTACCGATATGCGAAAAGGAATGCAATAATATGTGTGGTTTTTCTGGTTTTTTAAACAAAAATAAAATGCCAAAAAACTCATCTGAGTTATTGAAACTCATGGGTGTAGCAATTGCCAATAGAGGGCCAGATAGCTCAGGTGAGTGGATCAATGAAGAATTTAATGTTGGGTTTTCTCATCGTCGCTTGGCCGTTATTGATCCATCACCAGCTGGTCGCCAGCCAATGTATTCACTCAATGCCAAGTATATAATATCTTTTAATGGTGAGATTTATAATCATTTAGATCTTCGATGTGAACTTGAAAAATCGAAGTGTAATACTATGTGGCGTGGACATTCGGATACGGAAACCTTGCTCATGGGATTTGAACTTTGGGGGGTTAATGAAACCATTAAAAAAACAATTGGTATGTTCTCTTTTGCTCTCTGGGATAATGAAAAAAATGAGCTAACTTTAGGGCGAGATCGCTTAGGTGAAAAACCTCTTTATTATGGTTGGCAGGGAGATACTTTTTTATTTGGATCTGAATTAAAAGCCTTAAAAGTACACCCAGACTTCAAGTCAGAAATAAATAGAAACTCAGTTGCGTTGCAACTTCGTTATAGTTATATACCAGCACCTTATTCTATTTATGCAGGAATCAATAAATTATTACCTGGCTGTTTGCTTGTTTTAAATTCACATACGTTTGAAGAAGACATAGATCAATACTGGTCTTTCAATAATGCTTTTGAAAAAGGTAAAGATAATATTTATACTGATACATTAGAACAGGCGGCAGATGATTTAGAGGACATATTAAAGAAATCTATTAAGCAGCAAATGGTAGCCGATGTACCATTGGGTGCTTTTTTGTCTGGAGGTATTGACTCTTCTACTGTTGTAGCTTTAATGCAGTCACAATCAGATAAGCCCATAAAAACCTTTTCTATTGGTTTTAATGAAGAGGGTTATAATGAAGCGGTTTATGCTAAAGCGATTGCAGCGCATTTGGGTACTGAACATACTGAACTTTATTTAACTCATGAAGATGCTATGTCTATTATCCCTAAATTGGCTAATTTGTTCGATGAACCTTTCTCTGACTCTTCACAAATACCAACATTTATGGTTGCTAAAATGGCTAGAAAAGAAGTTACTGTTGTTCTTACAGGGGATGCTGCCGATGAACTTTTTTGTGGATACAATCGCTATACAATGACAACAGGTTTATGGTCTAAAATAGCTAAAATTCCTTATTGGCTTCGTTCTGTTATGGCACGTTTAATTTATTTTGTTCCTATTAGTTATTGGAATAAAATAAACAAAATATTACCCAATAAATTAAAAATGTCTAATCTTGGTAAAAAAATACATAAAGGAGCAGGAGTGCTTACTGCTAGATCTTTGGGAGATTGCTATAAAGGCGTTATGTCTCATTGGCAGAACCCTGAAAATGTCGTGATTGGTGCAGCAGAGCCGGCAACAGCAATCAATAATCCGAAACGTTCGCCTAAGCTAAGTGATAATATTGAACAGCTAATGGCAATAGATTCCATTAGTTATTTGCCTGACGATATTCTTACAAAAGTTGATAGAGCTTGTATGGGCGTTTCTTTAGAAGGACGAATTCCTTTTTTGAACCATAAGGTTGTCGAATTTGCATGGCGTTTACCGTTTAATTATAAATTAAATAATGGCAATACCAAATGCTGCCTAAAAAAGGTTTTACTTAAGCATGTACCAAGAGAGTTGATTGAGCGACCAAAAATGGGGTTTGGTGTACCAATCGGTGATTGGCTAAGAGGCCCTTTAAAAGAGTGGGCAGATATTTTGCTTAGTTCGCATAGACTAGCAAAAGAAGGAATTTTTAAGCCTGCTCCTATTGCTACAATGTGGCAAGAGCATTTATCAGGCGAACAAAATTGGCAACATCAATTGTGGGATATTTTAATGTTTCAAGCTTGGTATGAAGAAAACTATCCATAAAAAAGCGTTGCTAGAAACACCTATCTATGATGAAAATGACAGTATTTGAAGTTGGCTATTGGTCTGTCAGGTAGCGGTTCTTGCCGATATCGGCCATGATGTAGCTTGGGTAGACGTGATTCGAGAAAATATAGACGGCCTAAACATCTACGTTTTACCACCGATGCTGAGAGTGGCGTAAAACATGGACGTTTGATGTTTATTGCAACCGGTACACCATCTGATGAAAACGGTTCTGCTGATTGACAATAGGTTCTATTTGTAGCAGAGACTGTCGCCAGGCATACGGGAAAGTCATGCCCTTGTACCAGCATCGTTGTCGCCTCTTCTGTTAAACAGGGGGAGAGTCTCTTCCTCAGCTTTCAACGTCGATTACCCTCTGAAATGTATACGTTAACTGTTGTCAAACATTCTAATTGCATACGATTCAGACGGTTTAACTGGCACGAACGAAAATATTATCCCGCAAGCTCCAAGCTTTGCAGGTAATCATCATAGCTTCCATGAAAATCGGTTACGCCCTTCTCGCTGATCTCAATAATTCGCATCGCCAGCGATGAAACAAATTGCCGGTCATGGCTGACAAAAAGAAGTGTCCCTTCATAGTTCTCCAATGCCAAGTTCAGAGCCTCGATGGATTCCATATCCATGTGGTTGGTTGGCTCATCCATCAGCAGAATGTTGGGTTGCTGCATCATCAGTTTTCCGAACAGCATTCGCCCCTGTTCACCACCGGAAATGATCCGTACGGATTTTTTGATGTCATTCTGCGAGAACAGCATACGACCGAGAAAACTACGTGTGTACTGTTCATCGCTTCCAGCCGGTTTCCATCGATCCATCCAGTCGTACAGGTTCATGTCGACATCGAAATCTTCACTGTGATCCTGGGGATAGTAGCCAATATTGGCGTTCTCAGACCACTTTATAGTACCGGATTTCGGTGTCATGATACTGGCCAGAGTGTCCATCAACGTACTCTTTCCGACACCGTTTTGGCCGATGATGGCGATACGTTCTCCGACCTCTATCGTTAGCTTGACACCAGAGAACAGCAGATTGTCGTCGTATCCTATGGAAAGATTTTGTACTTCCAACGCTTGACGGAACAGTTTTTTCTCCTGTTCAAACTTGATGAATGGACTCTGGCGGCTGGATGGCTTGATGTTTTCGATCTTGATTTTATCAATTTGACGGGCGCGGGAAGTCGCCTGCTTCGCCTTGGACGCATTGGCGGAGAATCGGCTGACAAAACTCTGCAATTCAGCGATCTGGGCTTTCTTGCGGGCATTATCCGCATGTAGTCGCTCACGAGCCTGAGTTGCAGCGGTCATGTATTCATCGTAAGAGCCGGGATAGACACACAGTTCGCCGTAGTCCAGATCCGCCATATGGGTACATACGCTGTTTAGAAAGTGACGGTCGTGAGAAATGATAATCATGGTACAGTCGCGCTGGATCAACACGCCTTCGAGCCAGCGAATGGCGTTGATATCCAAGTTGTTGGTGGGTTCGTCCAGCAGCATGATGTCTGGATCGGCAAACAGCACTTGTGCCAGCAACACCCGCAGTTTCCAGCCAGGGGCGATGCCACTCATCAGGCCGGAATGCTGCTCAATAGGAATGCCCACACCCATCAGTAGTTCGCCGACCCGAGCTTCTGCAGAGTAGCCGTCCATCTCGGCAAACTGCACTTCCAGCTCTGCGACCTGCATCCCGTCTTCTTCGGTCATCTCTGGCAATGAGTAGATACGATCTCGCTCTTGCTTAACCTTCCAGAGTTCATTATATCCCATGATAACGGTATCAATTACCGTGCTGTTTTCGTAGGCGAACTGATCCTGATTCAGTTTGGCGACACGGCCGTTAGTGTCGATGGAGACAGTACCGGATGTCTGTTCGAGCTCCCGGCTGAGAATTTTCATCAGCGTAGACTTGCCACAGCCATTGGCACCGATCAGCCCATAGCGGTTACCGTCACCAAACTTGACGGAGATATCTTCGAACAGGGGTTTGTCCCCGAATTGCATGGTAATGTTGGCAGTGGTAATCAATGTTTCGTCTCGGATCTAGTTAGAAAATGTAAGTAGTGTGTACCAATGAATAGAACGTTTGTACATTAAATAATTGTTACGTCTGTTGTAATTTTCAACTGTAGAGGCTCTAAAATAACATAACCAACCGGACAGACTGGCTAACCGGTTGGTTTGATGCCACTAACGGCCTATCGAGCTTAATTTCTTTATCAGTGAAATTAGTCTTCTGTTTAACAATCAGCAATCAGCAATCAGCAA
>JAGLCE010000168.1 GCA_023146365.1 Endozoicomonadaceae bacterium | reverse complement strand
AATACCATCAGGCGAGACCCAACATGTCGCAAGTTGCGATTGATGATGACGCTGAGTGTGATGGATTTTTCCGCCGCACAGTTTGCCGCGATCGGTATGGTCGACGGTGCTGATGATCCTGCGACTATACTATGTAGCCAGTATACTGCCTCCGAACTGGCTGGGTGCGATAGCCGAGCTTCATCCGTCCAGAAACGTAACAATAAAAACGATGATCAGAATTCGTAATTAATGGACTGTAGATAGACTGTAAGGCTTGTAGACTCGGCATGTATTGGGTGCTATCAAAACGTGGATAAACCGTCAGACGGTGTATTTAGATGTGAGTGCCGCAAGGGCAAACATCATGATCAACATGACGTCGTTTTTTGTATGTGACGCGTGGAGAGGCTTCGCTCATGCAGGGCTCAGAGTCTTCTCTCGGTGTTCCTTCGGGTTTTACAAGGTAATTGCCCAGGTTGTCAGGATAGTCATTGTCATTAAATGACGGGTATTCCTCATTGAAGGGGAGGGGCGGTTTTTCATTGCTGGGGCTGTCATGGTTTTGCATGTTCAAACGCATACGATAGGGGTGTCCGTAGCTACGCTTTTTTTTAGGCTTATGTTCTTTAGGTTCAGGAGGCTTGATACCTGTGAACTCTTCATAAACAGTGGTATACACATATTTGCTCATTATTTTGCTCCAACGAAGGAGGTCCTCCGTTTATTAAAATCATTATGGACTGAATACTAGTAAATGGCAGATAGAGCTAAAATAGGTAAGTTTACTTAAAAATTGAGTAAAAAGTACTACGTTGTTTACGAGTATATTGATCCGTATCTGAAATGATATTGAGATGTGCGTTAAACCAATGCCGTCACTCATCACTGATATCCGTGACTGAGAGCTGGTACTGGTAGTAATGGTTGATCGGGTGAGGCACGATCTCAGGCATAGGTGTAATGATCACATCCGAGAGGTCTCATTGGTTAATATTTGCTCATCCATGCTTAGGTGGGACGTAATAATATTCGGAGGTGACGCTGAGATATTCGCTTTTAAGTGCTTCGTGCAAGGCGTTTGTCAGTAGGATTTGTCCGGAAGCAGGTAGGCCGGTAATGCCGATCTGTATGGATTTTTAGGAGATGGGGAATCTCTGAAGCAGAAGAATAAAATATCGCTTAACTGCCGTTGAGCGATTGAGTTTGTATCTCATGGAGATTATGGAGATTATGGGTTATAATACGGCGCTTTTTATTGGTGGTTTGCTGCGCCATTAGCATGTCATTTATGCTGGCAATCTAGAGAGAACAGGATACGTTATGAGTTTGCTGACCAATTCCAGCCAGTTACTGGTTAAAAACAGTGAAATGCTGGAGGCTGAGCGTATTCTGGTTGTTCAGCCAGAAAAGGATAGTTTCATTACGCAGTTGCTAGCATTATCTTCGGCTACTGTTGATGTTTATACGACCAGTGAGGCTGTTCGTTTTAACTTGTCAGCGGCTGGTATTAGAGATGAAAATGTGTCGTATGATGAAGTGGTTCCTATGGATAGAGAGGTGCCTGATACCGTTATTCTGTATCTGCAGAAAAGCCGTGAATACATGAACTATTTGCTGGCGATGATTTTGCCGCTGGTGGCTGAGACTGGGCAGATTCTGTTGGTTGGTGAAAATCGTTGCGGGATTAAATCCTGGCAGAAACGACTGGCTGTGTTTGGCAAAGTGGGCAAGATCGACTCGGCTAGACACTGTTCGTTATTCTCACTGACGCTGACCGGGAAGCCTGAATCGTTTGTTATGGAGGATTGGAAAGCCTTTTTCAGAGAGACTGTGAACGACACCGAGGTGCAAGCAGTGACTTTGCCTGGTGTGTTTAACCATGGTCAACTGGATAAGGGAACACGACTGTTATTGGAAACGTTTGATGTCGGTTTGAGTGGCGATATTCTCGACTTTGGTTGTGGTTCCGGTGTTGTTGGTGCTTGGCTGGGTAAGCGGTTTTCGGGTACACGAGTGACATTATTGGATAATGATGCCATGGCACTGGCATCAACGAGAGAGACCTGTCGGATCAATGGTGTCGAACCCATGGCCATTATTGCCAGCGATGGTCTGGCAAATGTTCGGGGATCTTATCATGTCATCGTCTCAAACCCACCTTTCCATGACGGTGTTAGGACACAATATGAAACCACTGAGCAATTTCTGCGGCAATCAAAGATGTTTTTGAAACCAAAAGGTCGGCTGAGAATGGTTGCCAACAGTTTTCTTCGTTATCAGCCGATGATTGAAGCGGTTTTTGGTCATTGCCGTACGCTGAAAAAACGGGATGGTTTTTCTGTGTATGAAGCGTCTAATCGTTGAAATGCGGATAGTGTAATGTGCGTGTAATGGATAGGAGGGCATCGTTAAAGCAGCCCTGCTATTCATTTGATTTCGCCCATAAGCGAGATGGATTTTCATTATTATCAGAAAAAGATGTGAAATGTGAGTTTCCCGTAGAACCACCTTCTTTAGTGCAGTCGCTCATCGAATTATTTGTTTAATCGTTAATTCTGATATAAATCAGTCTTGGAAAGATGGTTGCATCGCCATACTCAATTATTTTAATGATGATTTTCTTGAAATTCTTGATAATAATCTGACAGATTCCTGCAAAGCGGATTTCAATATGCGTCTGTTACCGCTAAAAGGTTGTTCTGTCATTCATGATAATAGGTCAGATCAGAAAGAGAGTCGATTTTATGTTGTCCCTGTTGGCAGTTTAAGTAATCAATTATTTAAAGGAATGGTGCAGTGTTCCACTCTGTTTTTTACTGAAGGTTCTAATTCTATAGGCCAATGTATTCGTTATAAAAATGCCTATATATCTGTAGTTTCTAAAGATAATTATTACAATCAAATTGAATGTTTATATGGTGAAGAAGATTATAATCTTTTGAGTCCGCTTCCACAATCATATGATGATACAGGGAGTTCTAGAGAAACTATGATTATGAGCCTTGCTAGTCAATGCGTGCGTGTTAATGTATCAAAGTCTAACTTGAAACATACACTCAAATATTTTAAATTAATTTATACGTTGTTAATGGATGTAGCCTTTCTAAGTGGTTTTATTCTTGTAAAGAATGGTGATTCTAACAGATCTTACTCTCTTATAGTAAATTATTTTATGAGAACTTTACGGGCTTTAAAGAATCTGCCAAATGGCAGTTTTGATATTGTTTCATTTCTTTATTATAATTTTATGGCAGGCAATTTTTCGTTTATTTAGATGTTCAATATATTGGCCGATTGTCCTCTTCTGGAAAATGAAAGTTGTCTTATTTTTAGTAAGATAATAAGGAATAAATATTTAAATGAAGATAGTAAACTAAAGCATTTTTTTAATAAATACAGTGAGGAATGTTGTAAGCATGATGTAATGAATGGAGCATTTAAAGGTTTATTGGAGTTACTGGATGATAAATCCTTTTCTCTTGATTAATCGGCCAGTTTCTCCAGACTATCCTATTAGATAATCTCATTATGCTGGTGGTGATGATCAATATCCTGAATGACTGGCTGCGTGATTCAATGAACCAAAAACACTATAAAAAGGCTGAGGTGTTCATTGATCAGGCGGCTCGGTTTGGTTGAAGCACTTGGTTCACGTTTTTATATGATCGACGCTGTTCAATCAAGTCTCCTGAAAGTTTCAAGGCGCTGACTTAGTAAAGGCGATTGGCTTAGTGGTTTTTCGATACCCAGATAGATGTTGCCAAACTAATGGTTGATGAACTCTTCGAAATGTGTCTCCTCTTGTCAAACCACTCTCTTCTGGGGTAAACGACCTTAAGCCAGTCAATCCAGCATTGCACAGATACTACGGATTAAGTTCGATTTCAGCTTGCTTGATAATACGCTGAACAAATACTTCTAATGAGCTGGTCAAGTGTGACGATATAGTGGGTATAAGTTCATTTACTGATAATGAAGATTGTTTCATATGGATGCTTTTGACTTGACAGACAAAGAATCAGAGAGTGCGATACCCACGTCTCCCCTGCTTGATTGCATGGTCGTCATGACCAAGCTGTTGGGCAAGCCGTTAGGTGTCGATTCTCTGACGGCAGGATTGCCTATTCAGGAACATAACTTGACGCCTGATTTATTTATCCGGGCGGCAGAGCGGGCGGGCTTCTCTGCCAAGATGCTTAAGCGTCAGCCGGACGAACTGAGCTGCATGATTTGCCCAACGGTATTGTTGTTTAGTGATACTACCGGTTGCATCCTCAAGGATATCGACAAAGTCAGTAAGGAAGCGACTATTATTCTTGTGCAGGGGGCGGAACCTGAGACGCGAGTGGTGTCGTTTGATGAGCTGAAAGCAGTTTGCAATGGTTCTATCCTGCTACTTAAACGGCGCATGGTGCATGACAGCCGCTCCCAAGAAGTACTTAAGGGCAAGCGAGCGCACTGGTTCTGGGGCACCATTATGCAGTCTTTGCCCATCTATCGAGATGTGCTGGTGGCATCCTTTGTGATCAATATGCTGGCACTGGTCAGTCCGTTCTTTGTTATGAACGTCTATGACCGAGTGGTACCCAATAATGCGATGGAAACGTTATGGTTGCTGGCCATTGGAGGCATGATCGCTTTCAGTTTTGATTTCATATTGAAGTGGCTACGCTCTTACTGTATTGATGTGGCTGGTAAAAAATCCGATATCCTACTCTCTTCTCGTATTATGGAACATGTATTGGGACTGGAGATCGCCTCAAAACCTGCTTCAGTGGGCGGTTTTACCAGGAGTATGCAGGAGTTTGAGAGCATCCGTGAGTTTATTACCTCAAGCACGACCACGGCACTGATCGATATGCCGTTTACGATATTGTTGTTACTGGCTATTTCCATAATCGGTGGCCCGATTGCGCTGGTACCGCTGGGTGGTATCGTTTTGATCCTGCTTTATAGCTTCCTGATCCAGAAACCGTTAAGAGAATCCGTTGAGAAGACCTACCGTGCCTCTGCGCAGAAAAATGCTAGCTTAGTAGAAGGTATCACCGGTCTGGAATCACTCCGCTTGTATGGCGCTGAATCACAAATGCAGCATACTTGGGAGAGTGCGGTTGGATATATCTCCCGCTGGAGCATGAAAGGGAAACAGTTAAGCGGATCCGCAGGACTCTTTGCCGGTTTTGTTCAAAGCAGTGGCACTATTCTGATTGTGCTGGTTGGCGTTAACCTGATTGTTGCGGGAGATGCCAGCATGGGTGCCTTGATTGCTACTGTTATGCTTTCTGGGCGAGCCATGGGCCCCATGGTTCAGGTGGCCAGCCTTTCAACCCGTTACAACCAAGCCAAGGCCGCATTGGAAGGGTTGCAAAAAGTGATGGAGATGCCGCAGGAGCGCAATCCGGAGAAATCCTATCTGCACTTAGAACAGAGCAAGGGTGAAATTGAAATCAACGACCTTTCATTTAGTTATCCCGATCAGCCGGTTCCAGCACTCAAGAATCTGACGTTAAAGATTAATGGCGGTGATAAAGTCGGAATCATCGGGCGAATCGGTTCTGGTAAGTCGACATTGGCGAAATTGTTGCCGGGGCTTTATAAGCCTTCTGAAGGATTGATCCGGCTGGATGGTGTTGATATTAACCAGGTCGATCCTGCCGACAGGCAACGACTGATTGGTTGTGTTCCTCAGGACATGAACCTGTTTTTTGGCACGGTCAAACACAATATCACCCTGGGTGCAGAAGATGTGGACATGGGGCGTGTGGCTGAAGTGGCGAAGCTGGCTTGTGTGACGGATTTCGTGAATCTGCATCCGGAAGGGATGGATATGCCGGTTGCGGAACGAGGTGCTAACTTGTCGGGGGGGCAACGGCAGGCCATTATTCTGGCGCGATCTCTATTGCTGGATCCGCCAATACTGATACTTGATGAACCAACCAGTGCCATGGACCAAGTCACGGAAGCGCTGGTGATTTCCAACATCAAGGAACACTGTAAAGACAAAACGATTATTCTCATAACACACCGTACATCACTGTTGGGGCTAGTGGACAAGCTGGCCGTGCTGGATCGTGGAATGTTAGTTGCCTATGGAGCCAAGGATGGTGTTATCGAAGCGATTAAGAACGGTAAAATATTGTTTCATTAAAACTCGGAGACAGTTCTGGAGTAGCAGAGTCGGCTGTGTTCTTCGCCATTATTTTCCTCGTTTTCGGGAAAAGAATGTTGAGCGACGTTGCTGGTTTAGTGCGCAGCCGGAACTGGAGTTTATGTCCGAGTCCAGTGCGGCTATGCTGCTCAATACGGCTTATCTTACGCGGTTACTGATACTGGGGCTGGCAGCTTTTCTGTTATCGGTAACGCTTTGGGCGGCTCTGACTCAGCTCGATGAGATTACCCGTGGTCAGGGTAAGGTGATCCCTTCTTCTCGGCTGCAAACAGTGCAGAATCTCGAAGGCGGTATTGTTAAAAATATCTTTGTCGAGGAAGGTGATGAAGTCAAAAAAAATCAGTCTCTTATTGAACTAGATGATACGCAGTTTGCGTCCAACTATCGTGAAAAAGAATTGGACTATTTTAGCAATATGACTCGGATGGTACGCCTTAAAGCAGAAATTAATATGAATAAAATGCTTGAATTTCCCAATGAACTGGAAAAGTACGGTAATTACCGTGAACGGGAAATTCAGTTATTTAATAATAGTATCCGTGCCCACGTAGCTGAGGTGAATGTTGTTGAGCAGCAACTGATACAGGCGAATCAGGAACTGATCAGTATCAAAGCGGAGTTGAGAATCTTTAATAAGAATTTTAGCCTGTCAAAGCAGGAATATGAGATGACCAAGCCATTGGCGGACAAGGGCATTGTTTCAAGAGTACAGTTATTGCGGCTTGAGAAAGAAGTTAATGAACTTGATTCAAAGAGAGAGAATGCCAAGCTGTCGATACCGAGATTGATGTCTTCCATAGATGAGGTTAAGGGTCGGTTGTCAGAGGTTAAGCTGAAATATCGCACGAAAAGGTTGGAAGAACTTAAAGAGATCGAAGTCGTTATGGATCAGCTGAAAACAGCGCGCCACTCCCTCGGTGATAGAGTCAAGCGAACCATGATTCGTTCACCGGTTAACGGCGTTATCCAGAAGTTGTACGTCAATACCCTAGAGGGTGTGGTAGATCCCGGCATGCCATTGGTGGATATTATTCCTATCGGGGACTCCCTGGAAATTGAGGTGATGGTGAATCCTCGAGATATCGCATTCATCCATCTGGGTTTGAAAGCGGTCGTGAAGCTGACGGCCTATGATTTTACCATCTACGGTGGCTTGGACGGTGAAGTGGTGCATGTCAGTGCTGATACGATAGAGAATGAAAAAGGGGACGAGTTATATGTCGTCAGAATAAAAACTCATGAATCCTACCTGGGTAGCATCGAGCATCCACTGCCGATTATGTCTGGTATGCAGGTCAGTACGGATATCATTACTGGGCAGAAGACTTTGCTGGCATATTTGATGAAACCAATTCTGAGAGCTAGAAGTCGGGCGTTTACGGAACGATAGGACGTCAGGTTGTGAATGCGCTGGCGTATCCGACATTAATTTGACTGAATGAATGACAAGGAAGAAAGGACGCGGCCGTTGGGTTCGGCCATAAAAGTGATGCTTCATTGTTTATTTGTATAAGAATGTAATGTTTAAGACGTAATTTGGGTAAAGGCAAGAAGCAAGCAAGGAAACAAGGAATCTGTGATGATGCGATGTAATACAGGGTTTGCGATGTTGTTGGTATTGCTATACACAAGCAGTTTCTCATTATGGGCTGATGATGCTATTTCTCTAAAAGCCGTGATGGAAAAAACGCTGGATGAGCACCCCGATGTTATGGCTGCTTATAACCGGATGCAGGCTGAAAAGTTTAGTTACCAGCAGGCTAGGGCCGGTCTACTGCCCACGTTGGATCTTCAAAGCGGCTGGGGTACGCAGCGCCGTAACAGTTCAGGGACCCGTTCCAGTGGCGATGAAGATAATTTCATGACCCGTCAGGATCTGTCGCTTAATTTGAATCAGCCTCTGTTTGAAGGGCACGCCATTAATAATGGCATTGAACAAGCCATGCATCTCTATTTGGCTCGTCGCCAAGAATGGTTGGATATGGCTCAGAATACCGCTTTATCCATTGCCGAAGTGTATTTTGTTTTGCAGGACAAACGTCAGCAGCAGGTGTTGGCCGAAAAAAATCATGATCTTCATAAAGAGACCCGTGACCAGATCAGGCAGAGGGTTGAGCATGGGTTGGCCAGTGAAACCGATTTTTCTCAGATAGAAGGCCGAGTGGCACGTGCCTCTGTGAATTTGATGATTTCACGCAATAATCTGGATGATTCAGTAAGCCAGTTTTTCTCGGTGACCAACTGGTTACCAGGAAAACTATTGCCTGTAAAAAATATGGATAAAGACTTACCTTACGACTCTTTGGAAGAGGCCAGAAAACTGCTCATTATGCATCCTCAGATGCAGGCTGCCAACTTGGAAGTTGACGCCATGGAAAATGCGTACAAAGTCAGTATGGCGAGTTACTATCCATCGTTTAACTTTGAAGTGAGCCGGAGTTGGACGCGTGATGTTGACGGTGTGGAGTCTAAAGATGATAACTTGCAGGCAGTATTAAAAATGAGCTACAACCTGTTCCGTGGCGGAGCAGATAAAGCGGCGATAAGTGGGTCGGCATACCGTATGGCGGAGCAGGAAGAGTCTCGTGAAAAGATACGGCGTCAGATCAATGAAGCCTTAGAGTTGTCTTGGTCATCCTATCATTACCTCAAACAGCAGATGCCATTCCTTGAGAAGCATGTAGAGTCCAGTCGTCAGACTCATGAAGCCTATGAGCAACAATTTTTTGTAGGCCAGCGGGAACTGCTTGATCTTCTTGACACTGCCAATGAGCTATTTCAGGCAAATCAGGCATACACCACAGCCCACTATGAACTGCTGTCTGCACGGTTGAAGATACTGAGTGCAACCGGTGGTCTGCTTTCATGGCTTGAACTTTCGCTTGATGATGAATAAATAAATTGGCTTGTTCTTTATATAGAGCAGAGATCGGTGTTGTTTTTTATTAGAACATGCGGGAATGCTCCCTAGTAAATGGATGTTTCGTCACGCTCGTATTAAATAGTGTAGGTACGAGATATTAGCCCACAGCACAATGAATTTGATGTGGACGACAGCAAGGAACGATACAGATATTTTACCGTAATGCTATTGATATTAAGAGTGAATTTACGATGGATTCGGGAGTACGTAATCACTATATGTCAGACTTGATGACGTTCACAAATAATTGAGTCACGACGAGCCCGACATCCATGAATGCCGTTTTTCTGGATACCGAAAAAATATTCTTCAAGTGATCTTATCGGAATAGAAAGCATACGACGATTTTGAGTGCCCTACTGTAGAACGGGAAGTATGAAGTTAATAGTCAGGTGGTTTCGGAGAAAACCGCTTGGACTCTATACATTAGATAGGAAAGTTTCATGGCTGATAAAGAAAATAAGCAGACCGGATCAGAGTCTGACAATGCGCCTAATAAATCTATAAAGACAAAAGTTGATGATTCTCAAAAACATCAAGAGAAGGAAGCGAACAAGCCTACCTCCGAACAATCGGAGAAGGTACCTTCGGAGCAGAAAGACCTTGCGGGCGAGAAGAGCTCAGTAAAAAATGACCCTGATCCCACTACTATTAATGTGGATGGGGTGACCTATGACCGATTTGGCAATAAACAGGTTGTAGATGAATCGGCTGTATCGGACGGCGCTGAGGGATCGGATGATTCGGTTGCATTGGAAGGCGCTGAGGAATCGGATGAATCGGTTGTATCGGAAGACGCTGAGGAATCGGAAGAACTGGATGATTCGGATGATTCGGATGAT
>JAGLCE010000167.1 GCA_023146365.1 Endozoicomonadaceae bacterium | reverse complement strand
TTGCTCCAGAAGACGCCGTCAATACGTCCATGTAGGCTTGGCTTTGGCATCCCTGCCAAAGACACTTCTTCCTCAAACACCCAATAACGACCACTCAGTGCTGTAAATTGGGAAGTGCCAGTCCTCCACCGGCCACTGTAAAAAAAGGAGGGCGCCGCAACCCAGTTGATACCTTCAATGATTTTCTAGCAGCGCCCGCCCTATCACTCTAAAAATTGCCTTCTGAAGAGACCGGGCCAAGAATTTCATATTTTTCGGGCGGTGTAGGTGAGACCATTGTGTAGGTTGATGAGCATCCGCTCAGAAGGGTGACTGCGCTAACAGCTACTCCCCTAGCAAATGTTTACAGCTTTTGACTAACATTTATAAAATTCCTCTAGTTGGGTATTCCTGCGAGTCTGGTCAGTCATTCTGGTGCAACTTGATTGAAAAAACTAGGGCAGGCAGAGCGCCGATAGGGGTGTCTTCGAGGCAGGTAAGTGTCTTTCTTGGGCGGCTCATCGTTAAATCCTTTAAGCGATTGTTTGGCTGTGGTTTTAGTAGTGTGTATAGTACTGTCAACTGAGAGGTCTCTGTCCCCCCACAGGCCTTTTCCTATGCTCAACAAAATTCAAGGAGTCACTTTACAAGGACAGCCAATGCTAGAAAATCATTGAAAAATATCAGCCCAATTTTGTTGCACTTGGAAAAATAGTGGCGGCTTTGTGATTTTTTCAGGTGTTAACTAGTTGAGGCCGGATTGTTGATCTTTAGGCGCAGCAATAAAAACCGCAGCTATTACCCGGTAGAAGCAGAAGATTCAAAGGAGTATTTAACCGGTATTATCTAAGTGCTGCCTTTTTCGACCAAACTTACGATAAAACCAATGCCTGTCCCTGCCCCGCCCAGGATGTGGCTAATCTATCCGAATTTTACGTAGCGTGCATAACTTCCTTTGAGTGGCTGAGCGCCATAACCATTCCAGTGGCCCAAAATGAAAGTGTTGCATCCATATATTGCTAAGATAAAGTTGCAATACGATAACGCAGATCGCGATAGGGGCAATAACAATATTTGGTAATTCAGCCATTAGCCCTAGGCCCCAACCGTAAAAAATAAATGTTCCGATAACGGCTTGAAACATATAATTAGAAAGAGCCATGCGGCCATAGGGTGCGAAAATACCGATAAGTTTCCCGCTCTTTTGCTTGAGAGTGACGAGCAAAAATATACAGCTAAAGAACAAACTTAGTGCAAGGTTAAATAAATCGTACAGGGTTAAACAAAGCGCAGCGTACCATGTGCCAAAGTCTATAGGTTGGGGGGCTTGAGAGAAAGCGCCAATCGTTGTAAGGATTAATAGTATAGATAAGGCAAAAGACCACTTTAACAAGCGTGATAGCAGTGCTCGGTGTTCTTCTAGTTTATGGAAAACCCCCCAGCGTCCTAAGCATAGCCCTAATGTAAATAAACCCAGAGTGATGTAACCACGTCCAAACACAGAAAGTTGAAAATCAGCGGTTTCGAGAAGTTTGATCGGGCGGTTGGTGGTGAATGTGTCAAGTAATCCGCCATTTTTGACGACTTCAAAATAGGCCAAATTTTTTGTTGATGAGGGGTCGATGTCTAAGGTGTCAAAGGGGCTAATACCGTCAAAGAGCAGTAAGCCGATATAGCGGCCTGCGCCAAGTAAAAGTAGAGCTGTGATACCTACGATAACTTTGGTGGATAATCGATTAAATAGGAGTAGAAAGACACCCAGTACAGCGAACGTGGTCAGTATATCTCCACGAAAAAAATAGTGGTGGATAACGCCAAACCCAAAAAGTAACATTAAGCGCCAAAGAAAAAGGCCTTCGAACTTCCGTGCTTTTTTTTCAGCATTATCCATTTGGATGAAAAAGCTCAAGCCAAAAAGTAGCGAGAATAGTAAGTAAAATTTCCCAACAAATAGCGCTCCAACTGCGCCATCGAGAATTTGATTGATAAGCCCTGTAGAGGCTACGTCGGCCATGACGGCGGGAGCCCGGCCGGCATAATATTGTGTCATCATATGGACAAAACAAACGCCAGTGAGCGCAAAACCACGTAACGCGTCAACGGTATCCAGCCGTTGCGTTTGGGTGACTTTTTCTTCGGGTGTCGTCCCTAAATGCATATTATATCCCTGTCGTTTAAGTTTCTAGGTCATCGCATCTGCAATAGCTGAATGTGAATGATTGTAGAGTACTTGGCTTGCGTGTTAAGTGGCAGGTGTGCTTTTTTTGTCATTGAATTATATCAGCAGGCGATTTGTTTTTGAAGAACTGAGACTATGTTTTTACAGTCTCAGTAGCTACTCAA
Organism: Endozoicomonadaceae bacterium; assembly: GCA_023146365.1. Taxonomy (GTDB): domain Bacteria; phylum Pseudomonadota; class Gammaproteobacteria; order Pseudomonadales; family Endozoicomonadaceae; genus Kistimonas. The sequence goes on along the minus strand of JAGLCE010000167.1, from coordinate 1,712 downwards.
GCAGTTTCATTAAATCAATATAAGACTTATCGATTATTCCTGAGCTTTGAAAGAGAAGATCCATTCTACCTGCTAACTCATCGTTAATATCAATAAGGCATTTCTGCTGGGTTTGGCTAATTTCAACCGTATTCAAGAAGCCTTCCATTTCTTGCTGAAAGACTTCCATCGCTTCTTTTCCCTGTAGGGATGTTAGGTTGTGCTGGACTTCCATTTTTGAAATGGCAGAGCGTGTTCTTTTTATCAGTTTATTCAACAGGGTTTTTTGATTGTTAGAGACTTCCATTAACTCAATACGCTTCATCGCACTGTTGGCGACATGAAAAGGTTTGGCCAGACGAGTCAGATCAAACGGTGAGTCGGAGGTTGAAATATCTTGTAATAATATTGAGCACTTCTGAAGCGCTAGTACGCACCCAAGATTAATATCCACCCATTTAATATCGTCGCTAGGTTTAAAGGAAAGAAGCCGGTTTTTTAATTCAGGGGATAAATTGTCATTGGTGCTGCACCAGTATTCATTGCCATTATTTCGCAGGACAAAGGAAGTGTCTATATTTAGCATCACACCTAATTCATAGAGGGTATTTGCCAGGCTCTCTTCATCATTGTTTGTTGTAATATTGTTAATAGTACTGAGGAGAACATCTCCAAAATCATCTTTATAGCTTTCCGCATCATGTGTACGCTTTGGCAGGTCACTAGGGTCGTCAAGCTGCATATACAGTGTGCTTATTGTTTCCCGCAGCGAGTCGGTTTGCTCCTCAAGCATAGCGCTACACAATTCAGAGTCGCGAATTTGCAATTTTAGCTTTTGGACAAGGTCAATAGAGTCGCCCTTAATGTTAGGTTGTTTGGTAAGGCTGGATTCGAGTTTAAGTACTAGCTCACGCTTTTCTTTATTCGCCTCTCTTAGTCGAGATATTTCTAGTTTTGCTGTGTCATATGTTTCCTGAAGGCTCTCTATAAATCCCGTTAGGAGTTCAATCTCCGAATTATGGTCATCCGCTGGTTGATTGTTAAGGGTTTTTGTTTGAATGTTTTTAGAGCTAGGACTCTTCATCAATATTTCTATTTGTTTTTTAACCGACAGATGTTTGTCCTCTGCAGACGCCAGTCGCCTCTTTAATGTTTCAATCTGTTCAGTCTCGCCATTAGCCGTTTCGTCTAATAATTTCTGCTCTGCCGCGCCAATTATCAATCCATATTTTTTAATTTCCTTATTGAGTGCCAGAATGGTTTTTTCTTTCAGGTCAAGATTGTTGTGTAAACTTTGTAAGTTGTCATTGGCTCTTTTGTGTAGTTTTTCTGTTATTCCAATGCTTTTATTAATAATTACCCTCTTTTTTTCTGGGTTAAAATTAGCAAGCTGGTCATAGAAGCTTACTAACAGGTCATTTAAAAGCTTATCCTTCGATGGATTTCTCCCCTCATCAGTTAGTGCGTTTTTCTCTAGTTCAAGCCAGTGATCTCTTAATGCTCTGGCCTTCTTTATTTTGACGAATTTTATTTTAGGTATGCTCGAGGGTAGCTTGTACTTTAAAGAAGCCTTTTTCTCTCTGTCAAGAAAGTTCTTGGGGCAAATGCCATCCTCCAGTCGTTTACGGCGAAGGTTTGATGAAGATGCTTCTGTAGTAATGCCTCTGATTAATGACAGTCTGGCGGAGGTCATTGTTAATCTGGATGCCCCCGTCACAGCCCTTCCAAGGCGG
>JAGLCE010000166.1 GCA_023146365.1 Endozoicomonadaceae bacterium | reverse complement strand
AAAAGACACGGTTCTACATTTAAATTGTGACTATCGATATAAGCCTGTAATTTTTCCTTATTAGCCATTGTGTTCGTTGCCATAAAAGAAACATCTTCACCCAAAACAATATTATCACAACTTAAAAACTCACCGCAGTTAAGTTTTACTTTCTTAGCGTTTTCCATCAATAGTATTAATGGAAAAGTACCGATCTGTGTGGCGATATGAATATTCGGTTCTTCCTCTGTCTCAATCATCTCTTTTATTACATTCACCATTTGATCAAAATCGTGAGCACGTTTTACAAAAACATTTTCGTTAATGACCATAAAAAGACCTGGATTTATTAGAAATTCGTTACTGGTCTTTTGATTATCAATAATACAATGTGAAGAAAGAAGCAAGCCCATTTTATCCGAAAAACAGTCCCTAATAGACGTTATATAAGATTTAGCATATTTGGCTGAATTCAAGAATTCTTCACCCATTCCTTCATCGTCTGGAATTTTAATAGGATGTTCTCTAATTTCAAACTTAAAATCAACTATAGTCTTTTCTCTTCTAGTGCTTATATCATCCTTTAAGCTATTCATAAAATCGCATAACTTTTGTATATTACATTCATTCTGATCATAATAAATAGCTTCTAAATTTATTTGCGTTTCTCGTATTTTATTATCAAAAGATTCACTACCAAAAGAATTATGGCCATAATAAAGCTCTTGCTTAATAGCCGATTGCGTTTCATTATTAATTGTTAAATGTTTTGCTATTAAATGTAATAAGAAATAACGACTCTTAGCCAAACACACAAGATCTGATATTCTTTTAAAAACACATCCTTCATTATTGTAATTTAACTCTTTTTTTAAATTAAAACCTAAAACTCTAAGCCTACCAATAATAGTAGCCAGTGACATAATTTTATCTGCAATTTCATTTGGCAAACGATCCAACAGACTGTTCAATTGCATCGGGCTAGTCTCGTTAGATTTTAAGAATGTTGTTTTTTGTGATGTGTAGTATTCAATAATTCTTTCAAGATTAAAACAATTAAAGTCATCCCCATCCCCATCCCCATCCCCATCCAATAATCCAAAAGCAATTTTACACGGTTACAGATAACCCTCCATCACCTGATAGGGGTGCAACTTTATACTTTACCAACATCTCTTTTACATTCATCAACTCAAATTCAGTTTTAGGTAAATAATTCAATACTTGACTGTCTGTACCATGAATATAGATTTCTTTCGAATTCCACTCAGAAGATTTAGAATCGGGGGGGTGTAAAAATTACATCTTTCGCCATACGATCTGAAACATTACATTGATTAAGTTGCATAACTTTACTTCTCTTTCATTAATATTCTGAACTATTTGCTATTTATATGGTAATATAAATTCGTTCGATTTATGTCTATTCCATCTCTCAGAAACGAACCCTTATTCATGCGTCAGGCTCCATATACATTTCCACGATGAATCGTGGAAATGTATATGGAGCCTGACCGCTGCCTACAAACCTTCAGCACTCCCTGTTACCCCAAACAAGATAGTTTCTGGCACTAACTGGAGTATCAAGTGGTAATGGTGTTCTAGCACAACAACACATGTTTTAGACAACACTTTTTTGCTATATGTTCCAATGAATTCAAACGTATTATCATGTATCTGTATATAAAGAGATGAATCCTGTGTCATATTGTCAGGTGAGTTACTATTGTGTGTATCTAGCTTTGCAGCAGCTGGCTCTCAAATCCATTCCAAGTGTGTCGGTTATTGTGGCAATCTAGGCAATAGAGTCCATCTCTGCAGTAGTGTTTCACAGGTAGTGTTCAAAATAGTGACCGCTGGTCATCCCGCCTCCTTAACTGGCACACTATACTCATTCTCTTTTTTTTATTAGCAGCATGCGTCGACTCACAAATCTAGGCTTCGCGGTGTTGTGTTTGGAAAACCGTTTCAGAACTGGACAACAGAATGACGGATCAGAGTGTAATCTGTGACGACGGCGTTGAGCGCCAGTCACTACGAGACTATACCGAACTAGCCTATCTCAACTATTCGATGTACGTAATCCTAGATCGGGCACTGCCCCATCTCGGCGACGGCCTGAAGCCGGTGCAGCGTCGGATTGTGTACGCCATGAGTGAGCTGGGCCTGAAGAACACGGCTAAGCATAAGAAATCCGCCCGAACAGTGGGTGATGTACTGGGTAAATACCATCCCCACGGTGACAGCGCTTGTTATGAAGCCATGGTACTGATGGCTCAGCCGTTCTCTTATCGTTACCCTCTGGTGGATGGCCAGGGTAACTGGGGTTCGCAGGATGATCCCAAGTCGTTTGCTGCCATGCGTTACACCGAGGCGCGTCTTGGTGCCTACGCTGAGGTGTTGCTGAGCGAGCTGGGTCAGGGCACGGTAGAATGGCAGCCGAATTTCGATGGCACTCTGGATGAGCCGATCACTCTGCCAGCCCGGCTGCCCAATCTGTTGCTTAATGGTGCTACCGGTATTGCTGTCGGCATGGCCACGGACATCCCCCCTCATAATCTAAGAGAGGTGGCGGCCGCTTGTATTTACCTGCTGAATAACCCAGCTGCAGGCGTTGAGGATCTCTGTCAGTTCATCAAGGGGCCAGATTTCCCGACCGATGCCGAACTCATCACGCCACATGACGAAATCCTGAAAATGTACCAACAGGGTCGCGGAAGTCTGCGGATGAGGGCTGTCTACCTCAAAGAAGGGTTGGATGTTATCGTTACCGCCCTGCCGCATCAAGTCTCCGGTGCCAAGATACTAGAACAAATTGCCGACCAGATGCAGAAGAAAAAACTGCCTATGGTGACCGATCTTCGTGATGAATCGGACCACGAAAACCCGACTCGCTTGCTCATTACATTGCGCTCCAGCGGGATTGATGCCGAACAGCTAATGCATCATCTGTTCGCGACGACGGATCTGGAGCGTACTTATCGGGTCAACATGAACATGATCGGCATTAACGGTAAGCCCCAGGTGAAAGCGCTCGACAAGATTCTGTTCGAATGGCTCAGCTATCGCACGGAAACCGTTCGCCGCCGTTTGCAGTATCGACTCGATAAAGTGCAGGCGCGCCTGCATATTCTTGAAGGCCTGTTAATCGCCTTTCTGAATATTGATGACATTATCGATATTATTCGTACCGAAGATGAACCCAAATATGCGCTGATAAAACGGTTCGATCTGTCTGAACGTCAGGCCGAAGCGATCCTTGAGATCAAACTGCGCCAACTGGCCAAGTTGGAAGAGATGAAAATTCGCGGCGAGCAAGATGAACTCAGCCAGGAGCGGGATGCACTGACGCTGATATTAAGCTCCGAACAACGGCTTAAAACTCAAGTCAAAAAAGAATTAAAAGCGGATGCCGAGATGTTCGGTGACAAGCGTCGCTCCCCACTGGTTCTTCGCAGTGAAGCCCATGCGTTGGCTGAAGCCGATCTGATGAGTGCGAGCCCTGTCACTGTTGTGCTGTCGAAAAAAGGCTGGGTGCGAGCAGCCAAGGGGCATGATATTGACGCAGCTAAGCTCAGTTACAAGTCTGGCGACAGTTACCTGCTTTCTGTACAAGGTCGTAGCAATCAGCCAACAATATTCATGGACTCCACCGGTCGTGTCTACACCATTACCACCCACACACTGCCCTCTGCTCGCACTCAGGGGGAGCCGTTGACCGGTCGGGTCAGCTCGCCACCAGCGGCCACATTTGACGCCGCGATGATAGGCGGTGAGAACGATCATTACTTGCTGGTTAGTGATGCCGGCTACGGTTTTGTGGCGCGCCTCGCCGATCTGATGGCACGTAATAAAGCAGGTAAGGTTGCGCTGACTTTGCCCAAGGGTGCTCGGATTTTGCCCCCGGTATCAATATCAACGATCGAAGGACTCTCCGTTGTGGTGATCACTAACGAGGGTCGGATGCTGGTGTTTCCGCTTAGTGAATTGCCGGTGATGGCGCGCGGAAAGGGTAACAAACTTATCAATATCCCGAGCGCCAAGGTCGCCAGTCGAGAAGAGTATGTGGTCGCTGTCGGGCTACTGGGGCCGGATCATATCCTTGTCGTTCATTCCGGTAAGCGGTATATCCGCTTGAAGCTGGCTGATCTGGATCATTATCGTGCTGAGCGTGGACGACGGGGTAATAAACTACCTCGCGGGTTTCAGAAGGTGGATTGGGTTGAGACGATTGGTAAGAATAACGAAACTGGGGAGTAATACGTCTGAATGGATTGGTCTCGCTCTTGATTCGTCTCTTTTGTTGTGGCGGTTAATGCCAATACATACAGGACATGCAGGAATGTGTAAGGGTCGGCCGCAAGGGCTTGTCCATTAAACGACGATGCTAGCCAATAAACACGTCGCTTGAAGAGATGTTTTTTGGCTCAACGTCTGACTGATCGCTCAACAGTAATAGTGATAGATATCGGGAGCCTGCTGTGCAGGATGGGTGATTCTATTGCTAATTTGTTGACCTTATTTTATTGGCATATTTGAATTCGATTGATATCAAAAACCCGCTACCCGTCATAGAGCCAGATAGTGGGTTATTCGATCATTACTGATGGCGCAGATAACCCGTTTAACGGCGACGATTGCCATTGCCAGCTTGACCAGCACGATGTTCACCACCAGCAATCTGTTCCATCTTTAGAGGGCGGCCACAGACACGAACTTTCTGTAGGTGCTGTATCGTGTCAGTATGAATATCTGCCGGCAGATCAACTGTGCTGTAGGTATCAAACAGTTTTATGTGGCCGATACTCTGGTTGTTAATCTGACTCTTACTCTCATTGGCGATGGCCCCGACAATATTGCCTGGCATCACACCATGCGCACGCCCAACGTCTAGGCGATAGCGCTGCATGTTAGTGTCAGAATAACGCTTAAGGCGAGGCTCATGACCGCTACGTTCTCCACGTTCTCTACGCTCTCCACGCTGACGAGATTCATGAATATGTACCGGATCTTCTTTCAATTGCAGGGGACGATCTTTCTGTGCCAAGAACAGCAGTGCCGCGGCCAAGTCGATGGTATCGACTTCGGTCTGGTGATGACGTTTATCGGTCACAATGTGTTTGAAAAAGTCTAGCGGTTCGTTGATCAGAGTTTCATTCACCTGTTCCATCATCTTCGATACACGACGCTCCGATACCAGTTCACGGCTTGGCAGGGTCAGCGGTTTAATGGCCTGACGAGTCGCACGCTCAATGGAGCGCAACATACGGCGCTCACGATTAGTGACAAACAGGATCGCCTTACCCTTACGACCTGCGCGACCGGTACGGCCGATACGGTGAACATAGGCTTCCGTGTCGTGAGGAATATCGTAGTTAATAACGTGGCTGATACGCTCAACGTCAAGGCCTCGGGCGGCAACGTCAGTGGCCACAACGATATCCAGTTGTCCGTCACGCAATTTCTCAACAGTGCGTTCACGCAGGGGTTGGGTCATATCACCGTGCAACGGAGCACTGATGTAGCCACGAGCTTCCAGTTTTTCTGCTAATTCAACGGTTGATGTTTTGGTGCGGACGAAGATGATTAGGCCATCACTCTCTTCGGTTTCTAAAATTCGCGTCAGGGCGTCCAGCTTCTGCAGTCCATTGACCAGCCAGTAGAACTGTTCAGTGGTATCAACAGTGGCAGTCTTGGCCTTAATCCGGACTTCATGAGGGTTGTTTAGGTGGCGATGAGCCACCTTACGGATGATTTCCGGCATGGTCGCGGAGAACAGCGCAATCTGACGTTTATCCGGTGTGTGTTCCAGAATCCACTCAATATCATCAATGAAACCCATTTTTAGCATTTCATCGGCTTCATCCAGCACAAGAGCCGCTAGTGTTTTCAAATTAAGGGTGCCACGACGGATATGATCCATCACGCGGCCTGGCGTACCCACAACAACTTGGACGCCGCGCTGCAACTGACGAAGCTGCAGAGACATTGCCTGACCACCGTAAATGGGCAGGATATGGAAACCTTTCAAGTAACGGGCATAAGATTGAAACGCTTCTGAGACTTGAATCGCCAGTTCCCGGGTTGGAGCGAGAACCAGCAACTGAGTTTCCTTGCTGGATAGGTCAAGATTATTCAGGAGCGGCAGTGCGAAGGCTGCAGTCTTGCCGGTGCCCGTCTGAGCTTGACCCAGTAGGTCGCAGTGATCCAGTAGCAGAGGGATACTTTCTGCTTGGATCGGTGAAGGAGTCTCATAACCCAGTTCTTCTAGGGATTGCAGGATAGGCTCAGAAAGCCCAAGATCCCTGAACTGAGGAATGTTGTTTGACATGATAAATGCGCCTTTTTCGTAAAGATGAAGGTTTCCCTCACCGAATGTGACGCAAACCTCAACTGCTCATGTATGGTTAAGAATTAATGGTAACGGTGTCAGCAAGGCCGAAATGACTGCCCTGCTTGGATAGATCCTGTTGCTGAGACAATCCATACCCAGACAAACTCCGGATTCGTCACCAGAAAAGACTGGAGCATTTCACTATTGTAGAAATGCATAAATAATCAAACGGGTGACTATAGCGGAGAAACGAACCGTATGATACCTGTTTTTATCATGTTTTCGTTGATTGGCTGGTTTTTATTGTGTAATTACGTAAGTGATGGTCGAACGCTTTCTTTATTAGATATTGGCTTGCAAATAGCTTTATTCTCACCGATACCGGTGTATCTCGGTTCTATACTAAAGAGGAGAGAAAGAAGTATATTCCTCAGATGAAGGCCAGTTGAAATATGGATGTTCAAGTAGTCGGACTTCGCCACACGCACCAGTGTCGACTGGTTGCTGCGTGGACCAGTCAGCAACAGTTACGCCGTTTAAGTGCTATCACCATCTCTTGGGCGTTAGCTCTGTGTCTAGTGTCAATCGTCAGCAATGTAACCTTCTTGGAAGCCGCCAGCCAGGGCTCTCAGGGAGCGGCATCTCGTGGAAGCTTTACCATAAGTCTGATAATCTCCCCCAATTTATCCGTTCAAACTCTGTCCGTTGATACGTCAGCATCGGGTAGCTCTACGGTGAATAAGGATGACGATACAGAAGTTGTCGTTCAAAAACCAACTATGACACTGGCAGAGAGTCAGGCTAACAGACTCGATGAAGTCGGCAGTCCTCAAAAGACGAATACCGAATCTTCGGACGCTGTATCGGCGGAAATCAAGTCGATCTATCAGCTGCAGAAGAATATTTGTATTAAGGGTGCCGGCATGTCGCACTACTCTCTGCAAGCCGCTGGCAGTCGTGCTGATAATCGCATGGTGCTGAGTTCTGACAATGGAAGTGAAATGCCTTATCAGGTAGTGCTCACCGATAGATCAGCTAAAGCACCCATTCAGTTGAAGAAAGCCACAACATTGCCGCTGAACAATGCCATCGACTGCGGACAATCGCCGGTAGTCTCCATAAGCCTCAGCGATTCTGCTCGCCACAACATGCAAAAGAACCGTTACTTCGGCGCAGCACAGATCACCGTTGCCGCTGAATGATCCAGAAGTAAAAGTTGTTTTTGCTGGATTTCTTACTGTCTGCTCTTTAATATGGCGGAATCGTTCTTGTTGTATGGATTACAGCACTGTTATGAGAAATATAATTTTTACTTTGCTTGCCGTGTTGATATCAACTACTGCAACGACGTTGAACGCCAGCATGTTACTGGATAAGGTCATCGTCTATTTTGATCCAGGTCAGGCGCCTCGCCAAGACATCATAATCAGAAATCCTGATCCAGAAACCCTATACTTGCAGACTGAAGTGTATAATGTCGTCAATCCTGGTCGGGAAAATGAAGAGCGTGTCCGAATCACTGACCCAGACAAACTTAAGCTGCTGGCCACCCCCCGAAAAGCTGTCATTCCCGCTAACGGCCGCAAGACCATTCGGCTTGTCAGTTTGGAAGCACCGAGTAAAACTGAGGAAGTCTACCGTGTCACTTTTCGTCCGGTGATTGGCGATATCCATGTAACACAGACCGCCATCAAGCTTCTAATAGCTTATCAAACACTGGTTTTCATTCGCCCTGTTCATCCAGCCTATGACGTGACGGCAGATTGGAAAGGGAAAAAAATCGTCTTCTCCAACAAGGGCAATATTAACGCGGTACTGAGAAACGGGCAGTTCTGCACCAGCAAAAAAGATGAAAGCTGTACGCCTATGGAGGAGAGCACTCGTCTTTATGCCGGTCAAAGCTGGGAGCTGGAACTACCTGATTCGAAAGGGTATGTCCGGTATGGTTTGTTTGATGGTGAATTTGAAAAGCTAAAAACCTTTCAGCCTAATGTAAAATGATAAGCGATTCTATAGGTCAGAGATTGAGACGTTGCTGGCACATTAAACATGGGCCGTCCAGCTTCCTCTGTTGACTTTGTTTCGGGTTCTATCGCCTAACATGGTGTCGCTTGTTTGATGTGCAGTTGGCTTAATGCTTATCATAGAGACTCGCTGTTTCTGCCTTGCCAGCAATGCGACGGTTTATGAGCAGGATAATCTGTCAGACTTAACTGTCCAGACCACACAAAAGAGTATACTTCATTTCTAGGTACTCCTTATTAAGGCCATATTTGGAACCTTCCCAATGATTGTCAATAACATAACAGTAAAGCATCGGTTGATTCCGTAGCCGTTGGATATAAAATCTGCTCTGAACCTTATGAGCTTACTGGCATTCTGATGTAGACACCGGATGCTTCAACACTGATAGCAGTGAGTTACCGGAACGAATCCACGGCTTTTTAACACCTTTCGATTGCAACAATGAAGCAACAGACTGTGCTGCCTCGTGAGAACTGAATCCTGCGCTGACCAGTAAAAACCAGTCCTCTCCCTTCGTCGTTGTACTGACGATCTCCGTCTCTACCGGAAACAAGCGAGCAGCCAGTAATTTCAAGCCATTCTCTGTTTTGGTCGCCGAAAATTGCAGGTAAAAGTGTTCAGCAGTAAAGGATGGTTGACATGTTGGTTGCACATTTAGCCGCGATTCGAGTGTCGCCACCGATGCTTTAGACTTTTCTGCTTTGGACTTTGGTGCGTTAGCCTCTGGTGGTTCAGTCATCGACATTGTATCCTGAACAGAATCATCATCGACTATGATAAATGTCTGTTGCAGGTCATTCTGCACCATTTTGCCGGAACCAGTACATTTCCACGTATTTGATGTGGGATCGCTTGCACAGTTGAATTGGGGCTTCGTAGGCTCAAGCTTCTCCTTCGCACAGCCAGGCAGCATGACAAGATAGATGACGCTCACAACAGATAATAATCTGTTCCATTTTTTATTATGACGCATTTTATTATGATGCATTATTAAACTTTTCCTTTCGTATAATCTTGTATTACTCCAGTTTAATCTGATAGACGAGAGATGTTAAGTGATTCGTTCATGAGTCGATATTACAATCGATCAACGGCTCAGTAATCCGTTTTCGCCTATAGTTTCAGGTTAATGTCAGGCAGCTTATAACGATCAATGGGTGGCATAGGGTGTGCTTCAGGTGATGAAAGTCATAAAGCAATGGTCGCATATAGGATGATGCGCTTAGTACTTACCTCAAAGGGAGATTTACATGCCACTCCAACCCTGTATTTTAGTTAATGACAAAGCACCGCTGCAATGATCACGTAGATGACACTATTATTGCTGATCTTTTAGGAAGTGATACTACTCAACAGCCACTCTTGAGGCTCAATCGTGACATGTTGTTTATCATTACTGATCGAAATGATGCCATCCTGAATCATACACTGTAACCGCATGGTTCTTTTCACCATTCCTGCTAGCTCATCAGTCGCCTCTGCGGGCAGATTGATCACTGAAAGGTTCTTAATGCGGGTCAGTTTGTTGCGATTTTGTTCCCACCATATATCGGCAATATGCCCCCCATAACTGATGACCCACACAGACTGTGAACGTCTGCAAGCTTTGCGGATACGTTTCTCATTGGGCTGGCCAAGCTCTATCCAGAGCTCCATCTCATCACAGAGTGATTTTTGCCATAACTCCGGCTCTGAATCCGTACTCAATCCCTTGGTGAACATGAGATGTTCACTGGCATGATAAGCGTAGGCAAGTATTCTGATCATCATTCGCTCATCGGTTTCCGAAGGGTGATGAGCAATGGTCAGACTGTGATCTTGGTAGTAGTTTCGGTCAAGGTTCGCAATATTCAACGTTGCTTTAAAAACTGTGGCTTTAATCGCCATAAAATATCCATGTCTGCAGGTTCTAATCAAGCAACGATTGAGTCTCCTTTTGGCGAAAACGGGAGCCAGTAGGATTAATTACATTCGTTTTTTCTAAACTTTAACCTGTCAATCAATAATTAAATATCTGTTTTTTTATGCCAATCAATATTACTGTTTGGTTTAAAAAACAGAAAGCATATGCTCCATTAAGGAGATAAGCGTGAAACAGTCTAACACTGTTGTTCACAAAAAATTAATATTTTTTCCACGGAATAAGTTCCAACAAGCTATTGGCCGGCATAAAGTGCATTTTTATTCATATTTCCGATCATGAACTTTGGATTCAATGTAACAATTTGGATCGAAAATATCATGAAAATTACGTGTTTTTACCTTAGTTTTCAGAGGGTTGCTAGTTTTTCATGACTGAATATTTATACTCTCGGCAATACAGAGCGCTAAACGATTGATAGGGTCTCGGCGAGTCCCATGCTGCTATCAAATTCATAAGTATCGTTTATTCATTACGTGATTCACCTGTTTTAATTTTGCGATATCGTATCGGATTTGACAGTTTCATAATCTTATTGTCGTCCACCGCTTTTTGTAGCCATGCGTTGAGTTGTGTTTTGTTCACATCCAATATGTCGGCCAGTTTCTCTGGTTCGGCTGGGCTGTCCAGTGGGCTTAAAATGACCGGCAAAATGGCTTGATATATTAAAGTAATGCATTCCGATCTCTTCACATCTGGCTCAACGACAGGATCCAGTTCAGCGATGATGGGCTTCTTTTCCGCAGCTCAGGTAGTTGGAGAGGGTGTTTTATGGGAGTCGGTTGCTTGGATCGCCTGACAATCAAAGAGGGATAGATTCTTTTTAGGCTGGTTGTCTCGGGAATGAACGACTAAATCATATAATTGCTGTCTGAAGTTATCACGATCAATCGAGTTGGGCCATAATAGTGCGCCAAGATCGAGACTGTAAATTAGATTGTGT
>JAGLCE010000165.1 GCA_023146365.1 Endozoicomonadaceae bacterium | reverse complement strand
ATGACACAGAATTGTGAACACTACCCATTAAATAGAGACAGGCGCTACGATCGTTCTTGATTAGTACTGAAATACCGTGCCAATGACATGCATTTTCAATGGCTATCAAGGAGCATGAAGAGCCGTACTCGCCTGATTACTCTGTGCTTCCGACGCCATCAACCGGCTTAATTGAGCCAGAAAAAGATGAGTCTGCTTGCGCAGTAACGGGGCATCAGTCAAGGCCAGGGTGCGATGCGCCAATTGAGAAGCCTTGTGCCACTCACCCAGTGCAGACTGCATCATTGCCATATAGTAATACACCAGAGGGTCATCCGGATTGATGCGCAGAGCTCGATGAAGGATCACCAGACCCTGGTCGGGATTGCCTTCTTGCCACTGCTGTCGACTTTGCTTTAGCAGGCTGATGACAGCCACAGATTGATTAGCAGCCGCTTCCTGCTCTAGCTGCAACAGCATAGCTGGATCATCCAGTAAAGTAGATTGCATCGGCATAAAAGACGTCTGCATGTTACAGCCACTGAGTAATGCCAGTAGCATAAGTAACAATGGGCGCAAGTAACGCAAGTTGTCAGCTTCAAACTGCTGGCAAACGATATTTACCATTAGCAACCACCTACTCAAAAAGTGCTCGAAACCAGTCTACCACGCCGTCTTTATCGTCAGATGCGTAAGGAGTACGCTTTTTCGGTGCGGAACCGTCAATAAAGGGCAGGGATTTATTCGGACTATCTCTTTTGCTGCCACGCAAACCTGTCTGTTCGTCCACGATGACCCAGCTGACCCCCTCAGCCATAGGTTTCGGCAGAGACTTGAGCGGTCTTTGTTGCATCAGATCAGACCATATCTTGATCGCACCCGTTCCCCCCGTCAGATGAGTGGGCGCATTATTATCATACCCAACCCATACGACTGCCAGCGTATCACGAGAAAAACCGGCAAACCAGCCGTCACGCTGCTCATCCGATGTACCGGTTTTTCCGGCCAGCACAATAGTATCCGAAATCACACGATATGCGTTTTTACCGGTGCCATGGCGCATCGTCTCCTGCATGGCAAAATGGATCAATGCCATGGATGATGCAGGAAAAATCTGCTCTACCACCAGTGAGTAATGACGCATAGGTCGTCCATCGGCATCCAGTACGGCATTAATAGCCCGCAAGGGCATTCGGTAACCGCCGGATGCCAGTGTTTGATACATGGCCGTCACCTCCATCGGGCTAAGGTCTAGAGATCCCAGGAGTAATGAGGGAAAGGCATTGATATGACCGCTAAGCCCCATAGCTCGCAGCGTGTTGACCACTTGATCCACCCCTAGAGCCATTCCCAGCCGCACGGTCGCCTGATTATAGGACTTCACAAGTGCTTGGTACAATAACACCTCACCGTGCGCCTTGTGATCAAAATTACTAGGCTTCCAGAGCTGACCGTTCACCAGCTTTATACTCACCGCTGCATCATCAATCTTGGTGGCTAGCGTGTACTTTGTCGGTTTCATTAAGGCAGTGAGATAAACGGCAGGTTTAATCAGCGATCCAATAGGGCGGCGAGCATCCAGAGCCCGGTTGAAGCCAGCAAAGCCGGAATTACGTCCACCTGAAACCGCCTGAACATCGCCAGTACGGGCATCTGTGACAACGATTGCCCCTTCCAAAGGCTGCCTTCCTTTTCTGTCCAGCTGCTGGAGTTTTCGAGTCAGGCTTTCCTGTGCCTGATGTTGTACTATCGGATTCATATTAGTGAAAATCCGCAACCCTTCGCTTTCCAGATCCCGCTCCTGGTAATCGGTTTGCAATTGTCGCCTTACGAGGTCGATATAAGCCGGAAACGCATTGGCCTGTAATCGTGCAACTGGCACCGTCCCGAGCGGCATTCCCTTGGCCCGCACTGCTTCATTTTCTGTAACAATGCCTTGTTCAAGCAGCATATCCAACACAAGATTACGACGATCAAGCGCGCGCTCCGGATAGCGACGCGGATTGTACCAAGAAGGCCCTTTGACGATCGCCACTAGCAGCGCAACTCGGGAAAGATCCAGCTCCTGTAATGGACGGGCAAAATAAAACTGGCTAGCCAGAGCAAAACCATGAATAGCTCGTTGTCCCTGTTGTCCCAAATAAACCTCATTGAGATAGGTTTCCAGAATTTCATCTTTGTTGTAGTGCCACTCCAGCAGTAGCGACATTAACGCTTCTTTTGCCTTACGGATCAGGGTTCGCTCATTACTGAGGAAGAAGTTTTTTACCAGTTGCTGGGTTAGCGTGCTGCCCCCCTGAACGATCCCTCCAGCGCTCATGTTGGCCAACATTGCCCGAGTAATCCCTGCGAAAGAGAGTCCTCTGTGATGATAGAAGCCCCGATCTTCCACCGTTACCAATGCTTGTGTCAGATACCTGGGCACTTGATCCAGACTAATAAGAATACGGTCCTCATGGAGGGCTGGGGAAATGCTCCCCATCAACTGCGGATCAAGTCGAGTGACCGCCACGTCTTGTCCAGCAATATCCTGCAATGCCGTTAGCGTGCCATTGTTGAATATAGCGACGACCTGCCGTGAGAATTCCTGCCGATCTGGAAAGTGGAAGCCACGGACGCCAATATGAAAGCGATTCTTTTCACGAGAAAAAGTGCCAGGTCTGGCCACATTCTTAACTGGCTGATAGCCTTGTCTGTGCAATTGGAGCTGGAGTTGATCGGGGTTCAAGTGCAATCCCGCATAAAGCTCCAGCGGCTGAGCATAGACTTTCGCCGGAATCGCCCACTTTCGCCCTTCGAACTTCTGAGTAACCACAGCATTCAGATAAATCATCAAGGTAATCAGCACCGCCAGACCGACAGTACCGAGTTTGAGCGTCAGCGACAATCTGCCCACCTCGATATCCTTTTTTTGCTTACTGCTACCACGCCGCGTTCCAGTTGGTTTACCGGATGGCCTGCTGCTTTTTCGTTTCGTTCCAGTCATGATCGGATTATATGGGAAGTGGTCATGTTGGCTAATACGCAAATGCCGGCCGTGAAGGAGCGATGTTAACACAGCGCTCATCGTTACCGATTCCGACCCAAGCGCTCAGGCAAAAGAATGTTAGTATGGATAAATGGCTTTCATTGTTTACTGACCATATGTCCGGCACAGTGTTTGTAATGAGCGCTTCACACCCAGTGATACTTTCGAAGCATATAATCAACTCATTATCATTGAAAAATCCTTCAGTTTAATATTCAGTTCACTCTCCACCTCCGAAAAAGTTGATTGTATTCGCAGCATTCAACGAGGCGCCCCCTGTTTTGTCTGTAAAACCACCGCCCTAATGAAGGGTAAGCGTCAGAAATCGGTGAAAGAGTAAGCGATTTACTACACAGAGCCCGTTAAAAAACTGAATCCAGATTCGATGTTGTGATTTTTAATCATTATTAAAAGCACGTTTGGTGAGTAACCATGTACATATTATGACAAAACTTGCAACTTAAATCATACAATTATGCTTATACCGTGTTTTAAATTAGCTATCATTACAAGCAAGGAAGAGTTTATTGTGTCATTGCTTAATTATGCGCTAGTGCGCTAGTGCGCTAGGATGGCAACCAAGGAAAGGATGTAGATCAATGGATCTGATCGAACTGAAGAATTTGGGCAAGACTTCTGTTCAATGGCTCAATGCGGTAGGTATACGTAACCGAGAACAACTTCAGGCTCACGGTGCTGTCAACGCTTATATAAAAGTGCGAGACCGAGGCTTTAAGGTATCAAAGGTGCTCCTTTATGCATTGGAAGGCGCATTGACAGATTCTTCATGGAAAGACCTCTCAGAAGAGGTCAAAAACCAGCTTCTTCAGGATGCTGGCGAAGCTGGTTTCAAACATTAAACCTAAATCCATGACTTCTTGATTACTTGTACATTTTCCTCGCTTAAGAACACTGAATGAGGCTTAAAATTAAACTTTTTACTGATAATTGTTCTTCATTTATTTAAAAACACACAAATATTACTGATAAAACGAGCTTCTGAAGGCTTTTTACAGTCTTCAGAACACAGAACAGCATGATCTTCGATGAAAGCTTTTATTATCTTGCTATAGAGAGTTGTCCCTAGATTTCCACAATAAACGATACACTTGGAATGGGTTTGAGAGATAGCTGCTCGTAGGCTGTAGTTCTCACAAAACAACCCAGGTGACCATATGGTTCTCCGAATTAAGCCATTGGTATTTTCATTGGATCCCCGCTGATTATTGACATAAGGCTTGGCAAAGTAAATACCCGAATGGAGCGATTTGGAGACCTTTCCACGACTGCAAACTCATCACCATTATCCGGGGTGATTGTGTAAACCGACGACACACGCTTCAGAAGATTGATCATACCATCAGCAATGATTTGAACACCGCTATTGTTTTCTACATGCAGTATCCCAAGCAAGGATTTACTTTAATATCGAAAAAATGGGTCAAGTCACTTGACCCATTTCTTTCCTTTTCCCTTTTGAACCTGTGAGTTTTTCGACCTATAAAATACGGCCATTAAAAAAACAGAATAACAAATTTGGTGTTCGTGTCGAGGTATTGATAAAGAGCTTTATTTGCCAAATCACTTGACCATTTTGTCTGTTTGTAGTATTTATTTTAATTATTGAGCTCCGTATGCACTGCTCGCGGAGGAGTGTGGAAACGAAAAATAAAAATAGTTCTTATTTTTCACTTGGAATAATTTTGAGAAAATGATTGACTGAGTAGGAGCTGCTATGAGTATAAAATTTAAAAATAATCCATCATTTTGTGTATTGTCAGGTTTTCATGCGGTTGAATATAAATTCACTACCAGCAAAAAGATAAATAAATTAACGGCTTTCTTTTATTTATTTAGACGTGTAAAATTAACATTAGTTGATATAGATAATTTGCTAAAATATAATGCGAGTTCATCCATTAAGAAAAAAATTTTCGAAAGAATGGTGTTGAAATCTCCGGACACAATGGCTTGTTTAGCCGAAAAAGATATGAAGATTTACAAAGCTATTAAAAATAACTACTTTAATACTGGAAGACCCAATGAACTGATAAGATTTCAGGATATGCCATTGAAAGAAATAATGGATAAAATTAAAGAAGAAAAATTATTTATCCCGAATGAAATAGAATGGGTCATTAAAAAAAATAGTTTTTTGTGTGATGAAGAATTGTATGAATTTATAAGAGAAAGATACTGTAGTGTAGGGCGTGAAAGAGAATTTGATGCGCTTCAGCAATGGTTATCAAATAAAACTCAACCAAAATACCAGCTAATAAAACGATTAAAAGAAGTACGATTATTTACAAAAAGAGACATTCAGTGGATAGAAAATTCAACAACTGATTTCGAAGGCTCACCTTATTGGTAAGTGTCGGGTCTCGCCTGATTATAAACGCTTTTATAATCAGGCGAGACCCAACAACTACTATAAACGCTGGTCAATAGAAACTCTATTTGGGTGCCTAAAAAGTCGCGGCTTTGATCTTGAGTCTACTCATATGACGGATCTTGATCGCATGGACAAGTTAATGGGCCTTCTTGCTTTGGCATTCACTTGGTGTTTGATGACTGGTCACTGGCATTATGGTGAAGCGAAACAGCTACCTTTGAATAAATATTTGCGGCCAGCCAAAGCTCTATTCAGACTAGGACTGGATATGCTTCGTAGAGTGTTAAAAAATGGATGTGCAAAAAATGATCAGATAGACTTCCAAGCTCTGCTTCAAGTTTTGTCCCGTACATAGCAATATAACATACCAATAGCATTGTCCAATTATGACAACGAAACCAGAATCAGAAGGTTTGGATGAGAGTTATACCATTAGCCTTTAACGTTTGCCTACTAATACAGCCATTTTTTTCTGCATACATCTCATCCCAATAAGAGCTTTAATCTGATATCGTTGCCCTTGAATCAGCTGCTGGTATTGTCTGGTTTGTGGTCTCATTCCTGACCACTATTTCTGAGTGTGAGAGCTATGAAATGTACAATAGCTGACTCTCATATGAAATTTCGGTCGATTGCACTTATTGTATTAATCCAGACATCAGTTTATGATTGGCTAGGCTAACACAGAACGTTGAATACCCTCAATTTCCATAATCAAATCAACCAACCAAATTGTTTTTTTGTTTTCTTTATACCATGACTTATCAATACTATTAATAACCGAGTAAATATCATATTGAGACACTGTGAAATCACAAATAAATGATTTAAAAATCGCTTTAATTACATAAAACAATTTAATTAAAAGATGTCTGCCTCTGTACTTATGCCATGAATAACTAAAGGCATGTTTCATATTTAGTCGGCCCTGAAAAACAC
>JAGLCE010000164.1 GCA_023146365.1 Endozoicomonadaceae bacterium | reverse complement strand
AATAGCAAATAGCAAATAGCAAATATTATTGAATGTTATCCATTAATGGCTGTCAAACCTAACAGGGAGGATTAGAATTTATTATTATCAATGATTTACTATCACTGATTAATAAATATATTGTTCGCAGTGTAACTGTATTAATAATTTAAATTTTTTAAATCCCTATTAATACTTTTTATGGATATATATAATATGAATTTTCTTGAAACAGCTTCCTATAACTGGAATTTAAACGAAAGTAAGTGGGTAGCGTCGCGAGTATTGCTAACTGTTTCTGCCATAGTCTCGAATCTGTTATACAGATACAGTATTAACATAAAAGAGGTAGACTCTATTA
Source organism: Endozoicomonadaceae bacterium (assembly GCA_023146365.1). GTDB lineage: Bacteria > Pseudomonadota > Gammaproteobacteria > Pseudomonadales > Endozoicomonadaceae > Kistimonas. The sequence goes on along the minus strand of JAGLCE010000164.1, from coordinate 9,705 downwards.
TCAGGAAAAATCCTGAATTCAGACAGTGTTACTTTTACAAGTCACTAAAAAAACGGGGCATCAAAATAGACTTATTTACACCCACACCCAAACTCATTATACCTCAAGAATATGAAAAATATAAAAGGGTTGCAATAGATGGGGCCTATTGTTCTAGAAAAAACGAATTGATTAATGGACTGATGGGCAAGAATAATTCTGATGTTGATGCTACGCTTGTCGATAACCACGGAAATGTTAATGGCACCAAGTTTTATGCTTTTTATAATAATGTTGCACTATGTGAAATGCCACGGCTCAGCCGCTACGTAGAAGGACAGATTAGAGAATATGAACGTTATGATGATTACGATTCCGTTGTTATCATAATCCGCGCTTCCTGTCTGGCTGAGGATGATGTGCAGTTAATTAAAATTGCTGAGAATGCTGGCAAACCTTATATCATAATAAAATCTAATATGTGTAGTGAAATTGTTGATCGCCGTAAACATATAACGAACAAAATGGATCACTTACCGAGTGATAGTGATATAAAGGATATGGTCTTTAATGAATTTTCAAATGACCTTAAAACATGTGGAGTAACGCACATCAATGAAAAATTTTTTATGGTTGACAGTAGTGATACCAATATTTTTGATTTTAAAAAAGTTTCAGATTTAATAAAATCTCAGAATTTTAATAATACTAGTGACAACCAAATCTGACACTTAATTATTGAAAATAAGAGAGTTATTCATTTTTACAAAGGTGCTGAATCTTAAATTAAACAACAGGTAACTCTCTATGCTACAAACTGACAATTCAATCATTAAATACAAAGTAGGTTTGCTTAATATTTTCAAGTGACTTGGCAAGATATCTAAGGAATGGTAAAGTTGTGAGCGTAGTTAGTCTATACGTTTCATCATTATCAGTAGTTTGTTAAATAAAGGCTGACTTGATTCGCTTATCAGCAATACTTGCGGGGATCCTAACCTAATGACTCTCTGATAAAATTCCCAACACTTGGTAAAATAGCTTTATTCAGAGCAAACCGATCATCCAGCATGAATCAGCAGAGTTTCGTGGTAGTGCTTGAGTCCAGCAGAGCTCTCCTATAGGAATCAGCGATAGCGAGGATGATCCAGAGTAAAATAAACAATTGACTGAATGGTAGTGTCTCATACTTGATCTGACAGTTACCCCTTTTTAACTAAATCAGATACACCGAGTGTTTACAGCCTCTACTTTATTTGACATTTTTGATCAACTGAATTTATAGATACTGTGTACTATTGTTTAGTCTAATATAATGCATGAAAATAAAATATTAAATAATAGATCAAAATAATTTTTATCTATTATTTTTCGAATTAACTATAAACTTCATTATTTGACATTGAACTTTTTTGATTGGCGGAACTCTGAATTAATGATAACTGTAAACAACAAGGATTATCAATTGAATATTAATAGCAAGGTTTCACCATACCATACAGAAGTACAACATTCGTCTGCGGTGCATCATGGCACAAATCATGACAATACAGGAAGATGTTTTAGCCGTAATGGTTATGAAGTATTCGCTAAACAATCTCTTACCAGCAATAGGTTTTTACCAGCTCCTACTCCTAAGCCCCTTGATGAATACAATTCTCAATCCGTCATACAGGTAAACCATTTTTTTTCAGTAGCTGAAAAGTCTCCTCGCTTAGAACATGAAAAGATGTCTGGAATGATGAGTTCTAAAATTAAAAAACCGCCACAAAAACAGGAGAGAAAAGAGCCGGAAAAACCTAAACAAAATGAACAAAATGAACAAAATGATATGGTACTAACAGAATCGGAAATTAATAATTTTTTACATTTTGATAACATTCTAAGCGTTGATGAAATGTCTGACAAAAATAAAATTACCGCAATGTGTAACAACATTATTGAAGACATTGACATTGACGAAATTTCAGATGTCCCGCCAGAGTGTTCTATTGATATCTTGGAGGCACCTGATCATGGTTTCACGAAGTTTTCTGAAATGCTGTCTACCTATGTGCAGGAAGTCAGAGGAGGGCAGGAAGAAAAAGCCAATCATGCATTAAAAGAGTTTTTAAAAAATAGTGCTGAAAAATTTGCATCCAATAAATCCGATGAAAATGCAGCATATTATTTTAATGAATATGTTCGACGTATGTATCAGCTCGACCAACAACTGCCTCCGGAGATGAAAGATATTGTTAGACATGCCATAGAGAAAATGACAGAAAATTTGGGAAAGCTCAAAGACGATGTCCGAGTCGCCTGTATATCAAGAGCCTTCAATAACCCCACATTTAAAGACGCTCTGGAAAAGGTTTATTCGGACACTGATCAGTCTATTCTCCGTAATTTACAGACACTTTCCGCTTTTAACTTCATGACCAATGAGGTGAATGCGATGGCAAGAGATTTTGGTATTTCTAGATTCTCAGATAATGAGTCAGATAATGAGTCAGATAATGAGGAGTTAAAAGAGCTGTTGGACGAAAGTCTTGAACAACCGATCGCAGGTAGCAATCAGAATAAAAAGGAGCAGGAGAGCACAGAGCCAACAGATAAAAATCCAAATTCACAGTTATCAAAATTGGAGAAGAAACACATAAAATCAATAGATACGGCAAAGGAAGAGTTTGACAAAGCACTTGAGGATGGGCGTAACTTTATAGCGCAGTCAAAAAAGAAGGACGAAGCAATACAAGTAGATCCAAAGAAGGTTACGCCAAAACCAGTTATTCCAAAACAAGTTCCTCCAAAAACTGAAGAAAAGACAGCGCCCATTGCCAGCAAAACACCTGTTGCAAGGGAGAAACCAAAACCTGTTATTTCTGCCGCTCCTGCTAAAACCTACTCTTCCATTGCGGACATCCGCAAACTTGACGGTGACATGGCCATTGCAGATGCATTGGTTAAGTTTTTAGAAAACTGTACAAGCGAGAATGAAAGAAAAGAGCTTGATAAATTTCTGGAAGAACGCTGCGCTGAAAAGTCAAAAACAATTGTCAGCGATCTTAATCAGGTTACGCAGCAGTCAATGAAGCCTCGTGAATGTGTCAGCAAGTTTTCGGAAACTGTGGGTTACCGACAGATTGCCGAAAAGATTGCCCCCCCGTCTGCAAGAAATATTTCGGAAATATCAGAAAATGAAAAAGTCCCCACTAGAGGCAGTAACATTGATGGAACAATACTCCACCTGCTAAAACAATCGGTAGTTTTTCCAAAAAGCTGGAATATAAAAGATGATCCGGCAAAATGGTCACGTCAGGAGTTCCTAGCTGCCTTTGAAGAAATAGCACCAATGTACTCGAACAATCAGTGCAAGTGTGTATGTAAATACGCTGATGAGTTTTTAAGACTCTTTAAGCTGAAGCAATACCCGGTCGGGTGGGGGTATGACAGAGAACGAAAAGCATCACTGGCTGATCCAGAATTTGACACCATGGCTACTGTCGTGTACAGCCGATTTATAGGCAAGCCGCTATTTGATGATAGAGACTGCTATCGTCTGCAATTATTCACAGATCAGCAAAGGCATGAATTTCTGGAAGCACTCTTTGGCTCAGACGTTATGTCCGCACTTCATCAGGTAATAGTGGAAGGAGTCAGAACGAAAACAAAACTACCAAACGGGAGCATTGAAAGAGCCAAGGTCAAACATACTAGCAGCATCGTCGTTGCACTGTTCAATGACATAAAAAAAAGGGAATACTATCTGGTAATTGGCAAAAATCGAGGGAGAGATGGAGAGATGTTCCCGGTGAAGGTGGAAAATCAACTGGCTATTGATTGTCTGAATCAGGAAAAAGGAAGTAACTACATTTATAAGAAAATGGATCTACCCATAACTTCGGACAACCCAGACGCTGGCAGATAAGCGAACGAAATCAATATCCCAATTTTGAGTGGTTATGCAGTGGCAAGTAAGCGATATCTTTAGGCCCACGAGGCCCCATAAGCTTATGAGATTGTGGTGAGCGAATCGGTTATCAAACTGCTACTGTCAGAGCCCCCCTGTGCCAGCGATAGTTGTCGCTTTTTCTTTAAACGGGGGCAGTCAGCGAGTGATCAAATGCTAATAGAACTGAGCCCGTTAACAAACTGTCTGAAGCGGAACAAGGGGCAATCTTGACGTCTGTAACAACGACCGTTTCAAGAGTCTTTCACTCAGTCAGATTGTGCCACTGGATGAAGGTCGATATATAGGCTCCGAAAGGACATTTTTTCGAGGCCATATTGAGAACTCTAAAGCACCGCCATGGTTATCCACGCAAGCCATTTTCAGTTCTTAAATCAACACGCAGTGTATGCACAGTTTTACCCAATACTACAACGAAGAGCACAAGCACAGTGGATGGAAATGTCTGACAGCGAGTCAAAGGCATTGGGGTGAAACTAAAATACTCATGGACAATCGGGAGAAGGGTCTATGGACAAGCCAAATAGCGCCATCCTAAGCGATGGAGGAAAAGATCAACAAGGAATCGGGACCTGCCTTATGACTGAATCCAGATAGGTCTGCTAACGAATCACCAAGCAAAGTCGCTTAATTTGAGGCGACAACTATGTTGACAAACATCGGCAATACGACAGCCACTATCGGCTTCACACCACTGTAGCTCCCCATGATAACATTGGATTAGAAACACTAATGGGTTATTATTAACAACTAAGTTTTTGTCTCACAGGTACTGCACCCAAGCACGCAGCAGACATGCTGAACATTAATCGACAAAGCGGAAGATCGATGAAGTTGCTTTTTTGTTAGGCATTCTAACGATGATGTTTGATTATTACTACTATTAGTTGTGGTATAGTAGACTGTACGGACTATGCGATCTAATCCTTTACAAGGCACTAGGCAGCATAATTAAAGCGTGTAAGGCAGTATAATCGCCAGCACGCTATTAGAATGTATAAGGAGGCACCATGCATGACGAACAATAAGGATTCATTTGGCTCAATTGATATAAGCACTCAAAACGAAGAGACTCTCCAGTGTGAGGAATTCCGTGAGCGTCTTATGCAGAATATCCGCCATCTTCAGTACGACGAAGGACGTCAGGTACTGGAGACTCTTAACGACATAGGGCAATGGCACGCCGCTCAAATGAATGGCTTTCTCAAAACATTGGTACTTCCTCCGATTACCGAAGCTATTGTTGACATGCATAAAGCCATTACGACACAACACATCGCAGTGAAGGACGCCAACGCGGAAGCAAGCATCCGCAATGGCGTAGAGCTGGCGGACATGACGTATGGTGGAGCCATAACTGTTTCACGTAGCACCGAAGATCAGAAGCAGGTAACGCTATTGACTCTTAATCAGTTACAACACCAGATAGATGCCGTTCAGCGCCAAACGGCCATTGAACTGGCGGGACAATCTGGCGATATTGGCTTGATTCGTCGTAGCATGATTCTGGATGGGCTGAGCCAGTCCATGAAAAGCCTCGCCCAGTGCCTGCTATGTGCCACGTTTCCGGATAACTGCAACAGCGACACTTTTAGCTACATACATATTACTGAGGATGAACATTCTCTCTTTGACAGCCTCAGTCTCTGCCCGCGAGGCCGAAATACTTGGGCTCCTGCAGGTATTCCAGTGACGGATCAATCTATGTACAGTCAATCCGACTGAATTCTCAGCGAGTCATGGGTTGGCTGAGCCACTAACGCAGGCGTGTGTGGCGCAGCAGCCAATACTTGTAAACCGTTTTCCTTACGGATTTTAGGCAATACCGAGGTCCATTGCTGTTGTTGTCGAAGACTCTCTAATACCTTGCGAGTGTTTTCTTGAATTTCACGTTTTGGTGCGTGAATGCAATCACGATAATTACCGTGGAAAGTCTGAATTTCACTGCCAAATAGTGGTTTGCTGGCTAACCGTTCACTCTTTATTTCGTTTTTATCTCTCCCATGGTGCTCGCTCTGTTTTACGACGTACCCATTCACAGCACTCTGTTCCAACAGTGTCTGGCTCTTTTTCCAGGCCTCTTTACGGATCTCATGGAGAACTGCTGCACCCAAGGTTCTATATTCACAGACGCCGAGGCGCTGATCAACAGTCCACCGATGATGGACAGTCGCTCATTGAGGATGGTTTGATAATTTCGAAAAACAACATCCTTGTAGTCCGTTCCCGAGATAATAAATGCTATCGCACACGTTTAGTCAGTCTGCTTGCGTAACAAGCGAAGCGCATTGGCTGTCACTAAAACAGTGGCGCCACTGTCTGCGAGAACAGCGATCATCAACCCAGTTATTCCCATCAAACTGGTGACGAGAAAGACCACCTTCAGAGCGAGCACCAACGTAATATTTTGATAAATCACCGTCATCGCTCTGCGGGATAAACTGATAACATCTGCGACTTCTCGGATACGATCATGGGTCAGCGCCGCATCGGCGGTTTCCAGAGCGACATCAGATCCCTTGCCCATAGCGATGCCGATGTTCGCCGCTCTGAGGGCCGGCGCATCATTAATACCATCACCGACCATAGCGACAGAATCGGATAGCTGTAGTACACGAATCGCATGAACCTTATCTTCCGGTAGCAATTCAGCCTGAAAATCCATATTTAACTGACGGGCGATCGCCGCTGCCGTTCGAGCGTTATCACCGGTGAGCATAACACTTCCGACACCGATCATACTGAGCCGATCAATCGCCTCACGGCTGTCTGTGCGCAGGGTATCGCTCAGCGCCACCAAGCCAACAAGAGCATCTTCGATACTGACACAAGCCACTGTATTGCCACTCTCTTCAAGTCGAACAATTTCACTGTCTGCGTCAGGCATGGTGGCCACCACCTCAGCCATTGCTACAGGCGAACCGATTCGAACTGTCTGTTTATTCACTGTGCCGACAACGCCATGCCCAGCCAGTACGGTGATATGGTCCGCCACCGCTGCTTCAACATCACGGCGCTCAATCTCAGCCAGTATGGCCAGTGCTAACGGATGGTTGCTGCCTTTTTCAACTGCTGCAACCAAGGATAACCACTCAGCTTCTGGTTGGTGGAAGCTAATGACCGCAGTGACATCAGGTTTACCCAGCGTCAGGGTGCCGGTTTTGTCGAACGCCACTTGGCGAATATCTGCCAACTGTTCCAGGGCTGCACCACCTTTGACGAGAATACCTTTGCGAGCGGCTGCGGCCAGAGCTGAGGTCACTGCAGCAGGTGTAGAGATAATGAGAGCACAGGGACACGCGATCAGTAGCAAAGCCAGCCCTCGGTAGATCCAGACATCCCAAGCCTGACCCGCCAGCAAGGGCGGCAATAGGACCACCAGACTTGCAACCATCATCATCATCGGGGTATACCAGCGGCTGAAACGATCAATAAACCGCTCAACAGGTGCTTTGTGTGTTTCAGCCTCTTCAATCAGGGAGAGAATACGATCAATCGCATTTTCGCCAGGCTTTGATTGCACTCGTAACTGCACAAGACAATCCGTCGCCACACTGCCAGCCAGAATTCGATCACCTGCCATGCGTTCAACAGGCAGTGATTCACCTGTGAGGGCGCTTTCATCGAAGCTACCTCTATCACTCATCAAATCGGCATCTACCGGTAGACGGTCACCAGGGCGAACTTCGATTATATCTTTGGGGTTGAGACTATCTGCCATGACTTCACGCCGCTCACTCCCATTGATAAGGAGTGCGGTGTCCGGTGTCAACATCATCAACGCCTTGACCCCAGTGCGTGCACGATCTGCCGCAAAACCCTCCAATTTCTCCCCGATCATAAAGAGAAACACAACCATAGCTGCCTCAAAGCTCTCCCCCAGTACCAGAGCGCCGATAACCGCGACCGTCATAAGTGTTTCTATGCCGAAGACATGGCCTTTCTCCATCTGGCGCAGCACACCGCGAACGATGGGCAGTAGCCCAAAAATACTGGCTGGCCAAAAAGCCCAGGCGGATAAGTCAGGCAAACAATAACTAAAAAAGCCACCGACTATCATCAGTCCACCGAGTGCCAACAGCTGCTTCTGTTGCAGAATCTTGCTCATTACTGAATTAGGGGGTAGGTCTCTGGAAACATCCGACAGTCCATAGCCAAGTTCGATAACCGTCTGTTCTATTTCGGATTGATTCAGGCGGGAAGCGTCAAACTCAACGGTCAAGCGAAGTGTTGCAAAGGTCATCTGTACGCTTAATAAGCCATCAAGCTGTTTAAGTGTTTCTTTCACTTTGCTGATACAACTTGGACAATCAATGTCACTCACAAACCAAGAATGTTGGGTATATGCAGCGCTACCGTCTCCCTCTGCAGCCTTGTTAGGATCATGAGGATCCTCGGTAGCACCTCCACCCGTTCTGCAAGTATCACGGGAAGATGGGCAGTGATCATCTGCAGCAATATGGCAGTAGATCGTTGTGGCCATAGGTAAAACATTTATTGCTTCACCTGCCATCGCATGCCCCTTGCAATAGCCACTTGCACAATATGATTTCACTACAGCATCCTCACTATAAATCAACGTATAGTACTCAAGAGCTTTGCATGATATTAAAAACAATATTCTCACAAAGCTACCCAACAAATGTTGAATTTTTTCTGGTTAAACTTGCTTCAATAGATCAAGATGAAACCATATTTTGCTCTATGCTTAGTTAATTCGTATTTTTCGCCATATTTAGATGCATTGACCCAGAGGTTGTTCTCTGTGGGCTGTTTGATCGCAACGCCTTGCTTGACACAGTAAGTCAAGCTCATCAAATCGAAGTACTCTCTATGTTGAGCCGATCCTAACTAATGTACCACCGTGTAGCTTCACTCGTTGATCAGACTGGCAATGTTTTGTCGATTAGAATGGGTGGTTAATCGCCCTCTGCCCTCAGATTACCCAATCCTTTTTTAAAGTACCAACAATACGACAGTTTCTGTTAATACCTTGATGCTTACGTTTTGAGTTTACCCACTAGGTTTTAATCGTCTGTCCGTTTCTGTTGTGTTTATCAGACGGACTCTTTTTAGATTTGGGCTGGCTGGCTAAACGACGGCAGATAAAAGCATCCTCCCTCTACAGGATTGGTTCATCAAGCAGACCTTTTTTACTGCGTATTTAATCAAATAAGCTTCATGTGATGCAGCTATTTCAATGCTCATTACAAGCTAGATTTAAACACGCCATAGATCTATTTTTACTATCACTAGACACAGGCACTCCTTGAAGTAATACTTGCTTTCGTCAACGGTACGGTATTATGTCCGAGACACTAGTTTCACATGCTAATTAAACGAATAACACACTGCAGAGTAGCATTATTCTCTAAATGACGGACTCTTTTAAGCTTTTTCGAGTAGTGAGTCATTGGATTGCCCTCTTTTATTGTGCTGGTCATTCCCTTGTTTAAGTTATAACGGGTAGAAGAGGCGACAGCTATGTTGGCACGGCACGGCAGGACAAAAACATGATCATATATTAATCAGCCCAAGTATTGATGGCAGTCATTTATAGGTGACCTTAGACGTATGATAGTCGACCTTCAGTAGAGTTGAGGTAGTAATGAGCAAGGTCGACGGTCGTAAAATATCCCATGAAGTTCGCGAACGCATTCGGTTCGAAGCCATTAATGTGTGGCTTTCAGGCCTGAGCGCCCCCGCCGTTGCCGTCAAATACGGAACCTCCAAGAAAATAGTCTACCAGTGGATCAATCGCTATAAAAACGGTG
>JAGLCE010000163.1 GCA_023146365.1 Endozoicomonadaceae bacterium | reverse complement strand
CTTTGAAGTCACGGATTCAGGATGACGTTAAAATGCTTCAATCAACGTTGCAATAATGAAGCTTACCTGTAATGCACTCACACATACCTGCATAGGGTTCAATTAAAAATAGTCGATTAAAACCATCAATAACACTCCCCGACACTCACCACATTGACAAGCATTTCAATATTAAATATTGCTTAAGATTAGCAACCGTCAATACGCTCTAATGAGCGAATATGACCGATTCCCTTAACAATAAAAACCCCTAAACCGGGGTTGTTATTGTCGCATCATTCACTCTACAGACAATTACAGCTGATCAGCATTCTCTGACAGGTAGGCAGCTACACCGCTCGGACTTGCCTTCATACCTTTCTTGCCTTTTTTCCAGTTAGCTGGACAGACTTCACCATGCTCTTCATGGAACTGCAGAGCATCGACAAGACGCAGCAACTCATCAATATTACGACCAATCGGCAGATCATTCACAATCTGGGCGCGTACAATACCTTTCTGATCGATCAAGAACGCACCTCGAAATGCAACGCCACCCTCTGACTCAACATCGTAAGCTTGGGCGATATCGTGACGCATATCAGCTGCCAGCGTGTACTTCACCGGCCCAATCCCTCCGTTATTAATAGGGGTGTTACGCCAGGCGTTGTGACTGAAGTGAGAATCGATGGAAACACCAACCACCTCAACCCCTTTCTCCTTAAACTGATCAATGCTGTGATCAAGAGCGATCAGCTCAGAGGGGCATACGAAGGTGAAATCTAACGGATAAAAGAACACCAAACCGTACTTACCACTGGTCGCTTCCGCAAAGTTATATTCATCAACAATAGTGCCATCAGCCAGAACGGCAGGGACTGTGAAATCGGGAGCTTTCTTACCTACTAATACACCCATTGAGCTTCTCCATTAGTACTATAAGTGGGCCAATAGGGATCTCCTTATCAGCCGAAAATAAATGCTTCAACTTACTTCAACACTACACCCAATACCATCTATCGTATGCATTGCAATCTGCATAGCTAAAAAGTTCATCTTTATTTGATAGCTAAATGTAATCGGTAAATAATGATGAACTCAATAGAAAGCCTAAGGACAGAAGCGAGAATCAAATTAAAACCCATCACGCATCAAATTACACACAGCCGGTTATTCCATAGCATAGAGAGAATAATCAACTCATTTCAAGAAAAATTTACTCCTGCTCAAGACTGTCAGAAGCGACTGATGCATCATTGGTCGCCGTTTTCAGCATTGGCTGTAACTCTCCTTTGTCGTGCATATCCCGCAAAATATCACTACCTCCGACCAACTCACCCTTGACCCATAACTGCGGAAAAGTAGGCCAATTCGCATATTTTGGCAAGTTTGCACGAATGTCAGGATTGACCAAAATATCCACGTAGGCGAACTTCTCACCACAGTCGATCAGAATCTGAACAGCGGTAGAAGAGAAACCACACTGAGGCGCCCTCGGGGATCCTTTCATATACAACAGAATATTATTTTCGGCTATCTGCTGTTTGATCTGCTCAATCACGACCTCTGACATGCACCACCTCTAATAATTAGCACAAAACAGTGTAGATTATAACCTTCATCAGCGGACACACTTCAACCATTTTTTCTAACCAGTTGGTCATGGACATAAATGCACTTTTAGTTTAACAAACGTTGCTCCGTGGCTAGGAAGCATTATAAGGTATCGCCAAGCTCCTATTATTCCACGTCCCCGGTGACGGCATGACGATCGGATTATTGATGAAGTAGCTTCCTGAAAACATTGACGACGGCTGAATAGGATACTGACTAATTATTACATTAATTTGATAATTAAGCCCAACAGACTACAAGCTTACACTCTCAAGATAAACGGAACATCAAACAAAGTATTGCCACGCAAGAAAACTAGCGTTATGGTGGTAATGAGACGCCATAAAAAGAGAAAAAAAGATGGAATACTTAACCGGAACGATTAAATGGTTTAACAACGCTAAAGGACTCGGCTTTATTGAGCCAACAGATGTTTCCAATAACGAAGACATATTCGTTCATTTCAGCGTTATCATCATGGATGGCTTCAAGTCGTTAAAAACTGGCGAATCTGTTCGATTTTTAATGGAGAAAGGCGAAAAAGGCTATATGGCAACGGAAGTCATTCCGGAAAGCATCTGGCCCATCCGAAGCAAGCCTAAAGCAATCATTGTTCGCGAAACACGTCCTGAGACAGAAGACGCAGATGTTAGTTAATGGAGTCTACAAATGACTTCGTGTAATCGAACTATTTAATAGACTAAGCCTGCTGCTACGGAAGCTCTATCATAAAGTGGCTCATCGCCATTTTCAAGCTTCCTAGCGCAGGTCAAAAACATGATCATATATTAATCAGTCCAAGCACTTTCATCATGTAGTTTTCGCACCACCCACAATTTTTTCGTTTATTCTTAATACCTGCCTTAACAGAAGTATCCAGTTTGAGAAGATTGAGAGTCACCTGTCTTGCAACAGCCAAGTTATCTGTCGGGTATCGTTCATGGTGAAATACTGGGCTGGGCACAGTTAACGACGCTGAGGTAATGCGAATGTCAGCAGAAATAACAGGGTGCTGCAGACAACGACGGATGGACCCGTCGGAGTGTCCTGATACCAAGAGAGAGCCAGCCCCCCTATAACCGTTAACATGCCAATAAGGCTGGCACCGATAGCCATTCGTTCCGGTGTACGAGTCAATCGTTGAGCGGTGGCGGCCGGGATAATTAGCAGAGCGGTAATCAGCAGAACACCGACAATTTTCATGGCGACAGCGATCACAAGTGCTATTAACACCATCAATGTCAGTCGTATTTTTCGAACCGGAATGCCCTCAACCTCGGCCAGTTCCTCGTGAACAGTGATGGCCAGCAGTGGTTGCCAGAGCCATATTAGCAGCGCCATGACCAGTGCGCCGCCACCATAGATCCATAATAGATCTTCTGTTCCTACGGCTAGCAGATCACCGAACAGGTAGGCCATTAGGTCGATACGGACATTGTCCATAAAACTGACCGCGACCAACCCCAGGCTGAGCACGCTGTGCGCCAGTATACCCAGCAGGGTATCCATGGCAATGATATGTTTCTGCTGAAGAGCGGCGAGCAACAGAGCCAGCATCACGCAGCAGATCATGACGGCAATGTTAAGATTAATATCTAGCAATAAGCCGAGGGCAACGCCGAGCAGTGCGGAGTGAGAGAGCGTGTCGCCAAAATAGGCCATTTTTCGCCATACAACAAACACCCCCAAAGGGCCAGCAACCAAGGCAACGCCCAGTCCGGCCAGTAGAGCGTTAAGCAGAAAGTCCGGCATGTGATCGCGTCCGTGATGGGGTGGTTGCCGATGAATCAGTTACGGTGTCAGGAGTGATGCCTCCGTCGGTATTGTGCTGATGATCATGCTGGTGGCTATAGACGGCCAGCTCTTCCGACTCACCCCCAAACAGTTTCAAATAAGCTGGGTGTCGGCTGACCTGTCGGGGATGCCCAGAGCAGCAGATATGGCTGTTCAGGCAGACCACCCAGTCGGTAGCAGCCATGACCAGATGGAGGTCATGGGAAACCATCAAAACGCCACAACCCGTATCATTTCGAAGTTGGCCGATCAGGTGGTATAACTCTTTCTGACCGTTAACATCGACTCCTTGAACGGGTTCATCCAGAACAAGAAGATCCGGCTTACGCAGCAGTGCTCTGGCCAATAGCACTCGTTGCATCTCGCCTCCGGAGATGTTTTTGAGTGAATTATTGATGACATGAGGTGCGCCTGTTTTGGTCAATGCGGCACAGATGGCCTGTTTATTCGCACCAGCCAATTCGAGGAAGCGGCCAACAGACAGCGGCATAGTGGGTTCTACATGCAGCTTCTGGGGCATATAACCGATGGTGATGTCGGGTATCATCTGACGCTGACCGGTATCTGGTTTAAGTAAACCCAAAACTATTCGAACCAGCGTGGTCTTACCCGCGCCGTTGGGGCCAATTAATGTGGTGATTTCACCTCTGCTTAGGGTTAAGTTGATCTGATCCAGCACCGTGCGCCCTTGAAATGATATGCCAGTGCCAATCAATTGCAGTAATTGGGTGTTCATTAATTTGGTTTCCGGCAGCTGGGGCAGAGTCCGGTCCGTTCGACACTGGGATAGTTGATCAAAAAATCACCGCAATCCGCAAGTTGAGCGATAGCTTCAGTGATAATCCGGTTATCCAGTTCGACAGTTGCGTGGCACTGCTTGTCAATCAGGAAGGAGCTTTCATTGGGTTGTTCGAGATGAGGGTAGTCAATCTGGGTACTCATTGAGTCGATACAATGCACCAGATCATGAGCCTGTAGGAAGCCCACCGCACGATAGACTGTGGATGGTGCAACGTTATGCCCCAGTGTTTTCAGCAGCATACTCAGCACCTAGTAAGCACCTAAATAGGTTGATGGTTTTTCCAGGCTCATTTCAGTACTGGTCGGCGTAATAGTGCCAGACGTACTCCTTGTTTTTGGCAAAGTATTTCTGCCTGACCCAAAAGGCGGCGCACTGATCGTGATTATGATGACCGCAGGCAGTATGAGAGTCTGCAAGGAAATTGATCCATAATATACTGGAAACGACCTTATTATAACATTAATGTTTGTTTTAGTGTCTTATGAGTACATTTAATCATCCTGCCGTATCGTCATATTTCCATTTTGCGTTCTCTGTTTCGGTGACAAAAGCTCGCAATAATCCTGCCATTCTTTTTTTTTGTGTCGCTCTGCCAAGAGTCAAATCTTACTATTCTTCGTTTGAGCGAGTGTCCTAGTTCGGGCGAGGTGATTAAAGGGCTCTTATGGCACCGTTAAAAACCGTTGAGGGTTAAAGGTCTGCCTACCTCCATGCTGGAGGGCCAACGCTTGCAGTCACGGTGTCATCAGCGATGGACTTGGTACACTCAAAGGGATCGGCGATATGACATGAAAATCATGTCTGCGCGGATAATGTTGCTGAAGCTGGCTGAGATTAATTGGCAGCTTGAAGCCAAAAATATCATGAGCGAAGATCGGATTAATATCATGGATACCGCATCGACAAAGGCAGATCGACCATTTGGCGTTAAACGCCCCACGAAACTTCATAATAAAGGATGACAGCATGCGGAAAATTAATGGAGTAACTAAAGTCGCTGGTTATACTGATGTCTCAAATTATTATAAATAGCCCACTTTGTTTCTGTGATTGATACCTGTGCAACCTTATTAAAGGTTGCTTATAAAATAGGATGAACAAGGGAAAATATTGCTATCAAGCTGTGATTAAATGGATCTTATTTTTATGAACTATGTATTGGTTATCCGCTTCATCTTTGAACAGGAAGCTGTCTGTTTCAGGGTGCATTCCCTGTAGTCCTTTATATATTGGGGTTGTGAAAGGAAAACGGTGAAGTTCACCTAAATGCCATGGAAAATAGTTAACTGGCCTACTGACACCATAACGCTCTCCCCAGATGAATGATAGGGTCATTGTTGCTGATCGCATAACGCCCATGATGGGTGCAACAAAAATAAAATAGGGTAATTTAATCAATGTAAACAGTGACGATCGCAAAAAATAAGGAATAACTTCCGCTCTATCTGATACAGATTTATTGCAACAATGTGAGCAGATTTTGTTTTTAGAAAACCGCTGATGATTCTTGATGAACGATTGAAGGTAAATGTTTAATTTTCCCACAATATTTACGTCTTTTTTAGTGGTTACTGCATTTTTGGCATTGATTTTTTCCTCTACTATATTTGGAATAATTTTGATGAGTTCTTCTAATGAGTCGGAAAATTTATCTTGTAATTCTATAAGTTTTTCATTGTCTTCAGGTGCTTTATTTCTCGCATTATGGTCACTATATAAATCAATCATGAATTTCTTAATATCGTCTATTGCATGATCCATTATTGCTTCATGATGTTTTATATTTTCAGCGTCAGCCACGGATATTTTATGAGGAAGCTGTATGTGTAACTGAGCATTTTTCAGTGTGTTGTTCTTTTTACTGTATTCGGCATGCCACCTTGTAACGCTATCTGCATCGCTAACCGAAACTTGGCTTTTCGAAAGAGTAACTCCTTTGACAATTGACAAGAAGTTGCATAAGAAACTATCATGATACATAGTCATCCGGCGACATATCATTTTTTTTTCTACAAGCGTCTTGTTAGATCTAAATAGTAGAGTCCCAGGGTGATATCTTTTGTAATGTTTATAGCGGTTGATCAGTGTATCAATATTAATCTTAATAAATGCAACTGGAATGCTCAATGTGCATACAACCAGTAAAATTGGAAGTGTAATAATAGATCTAACAAAAACATCCACAGTGATAATGCTGTAACCACATAAATTTCTAAAAATTGATTTCTTTTCCTGTGGTATTTCATTAGGAGAAGCATTTTCAGGAACAGAGATGTTTTTTTCAATAAAAAACGACTCCGATTCAGGTGTTTTATTGGCCCCTGTTTCTGCCAGTGAACTGGAGCCGACAGATTCTTTCAATGTGATATTCATGTAGCGATATGCTCCTTTTCCATTAAAAATAATAAGTTGTTTAGTGCGTTCATCTATTTTTCCAGTGCAAATAATTAACAATAACAAAACAACTCTCTGTGGATTCGACTTTTAATAGCTAGAAAAGTTCAATATTGTAGAGCAATGAAGTAAATATGGTTTCCAGTCAAAATGGTGAATAATGGTGAATAATGG
>JAGLCE010000162.1 GCA_023146365.1 Endozoicomonadaceae bacterium | reverse complement strand
AGTCATCAAACACCCAGTAAATGCTAAGAAGGCCCATTATCTTGTCCATACGGTCTAGATCCGTCATATGAGTAGACTCAAGATCAAAACCGCGACTTTTTATATGGGGATAAAAGACCGCATAGACTACTCTGCATAGGCGTCAATTCATACCTCTGAGTGCCTTGACAGATCTAGCTTTTATATTTTTTGTCCCGTACATAGGTAAAACACTTAAAATGATTTGGTTGATGTGGTACAGGATAGAGTATAGGCCAAGGGGAAATCGTGACTCAGGAATTAAGCCTTCGACCTGCAGGCTATGAAGCTCAGTTAGTGTGGTGTAAAACTGACGAGTTACGTGCTTATCAGTGTTTATTGACATCGGTTTTAAGGGGTGACAGCTAGTCTGACACAGAGCGTCCGCCAGTCGTTAAAATAGAAGAATGTTTTTTTATAGTAACATATCTTTCAAGATGTGATTTTAGGTCGCTTCCTATAGTGATAGGATAAATAATACCCGTTGTTATACTTAGTCTATTGTCTGATGGAGTTCTGTGGCTTTATATCAAAAATAGTGTTTTTAATAAAGAAAAGGGTTATCGATTCAGGTAGAGAATTAAATAATTCAAACCTTAATCGATAACCCCTATTCTTTTGTAAATAATGAATTGTCAGACTATGTCTGAACTAGCTCATTTTAGAGAGGGTTATTTTTGTAGAATTCAAAGTGATCCTTGAGCATCGCCTTGTACTGTTCCACAAAAGCATCAACAAACTCTGTCTGTTCGATTCCCATACGTTTATGATCGGCAGATGCAATCAGAAAGGCATTGTATCGGGCAGCTGCATACAGAAAAGCGTCGCTGATTAGGTTAATCGGTAGTGTTCGAGACTCCGCATGCTGGTTAGCCAGGTTGACGAAAGAGTTAACCATTTCCAAAATTTTTGCTTCAGTTTCTTTGTCTATTTCCATGGGCGAATTATCATTAGTATTTTTGCTTTCATTAAGGTCTCTGTTATTCTGTCCTGATTTCGCTGCTGGCTTACCGATTTCCTTTTTTGTTTCTGTATTGTTTTTTCTTCCAAATTGTTGATTAGCAGAAGCAGCCTTTTGTTTTTCAAAAAGGGTTTTCATGTCGAAATCGTTGTTATTGCCTTTATTCATAGTCAAGTTACTCCTTATACATAATAAAAATATAGTGCGTCGTAAAACGTCTGCGTCTTACTATATGAGAAAATTTTTTTCCTGAAAAGTTCATAAATATATTCAAATTTATTTTGTTTGTTGATTTATTAATTGCCTGGATTTAAATAACAGGGGAAAATAGAGGAAAATAAATTGACCGATACTATATATGGAAACACTATTGAGTGTGATATAAAAGTATCATGTTTGGTTGAGTCTATGGGTATCGGTAACTTTCAATATAGTCTAGATATACCAGCATAAGTGACACACGCTTGTCCGATAAAAGCTCAATCGAATTAAAGTAGTTTAAGGCTTTTCGTGGGCGTATACCGCTCATTAAACGATGCTTGCCTTGCTGTAATGCACGGAAAGTTTTTGTTCCAGAGTTATCTTCTCTTATAATCAAAAAAAGAGGGGCGAAAAGTGATAAAATTATGGCCTTTTATGCCAGTGAGCGTAAAAGCGCAACTCTCTACCATCATTGTCGGTATCGGGACGGTAAACGTCCAGTGATGCTCAGTGTTTCCAGCGCCTGTTCCCAAATGCTGATATCACCGATTTTAGCAGCCACTCAATCAGCATTGTAATACGTATTGATATAACGATCTCCAGCGTCGTACGGCAATGTTATAATGGAACCCTTTTTTTCCGCGCTCCAGCATACTAGTCGCAATGGTCAATACACCAAGCAAGTTAGTATCGGTGCTGGCACTAACCTTGCGACTGATATTTTTATTCAGCCAGTAGGTTGTGGCAATAGATGCGGCATCAAGTATGGTTATCATAGTATCCACTACGGATGAAATAAATGACAGTCCCACTCTTGGACGACTAATGCCTTCTATTAATGAATGATTTCCGAGCGTGCTTGGTTTACCCATTTGTGATGGCTGACCATTAACCAATGCTCCCCAAAGATAGATACAGAATCATTGACTTTGATCCAGTCGTGTGCGGATAGCATTAAAATATTGATTGCGGATACTCTCAATTTCATTGGCTAAGTGATGATAGCCTTCTGAAATCATGAGAATCTCGGGATCGGTATACAGGCACTTCATGACTTTTAGGTTATGGCGCCAGTCTACCGTATTGTCTCGTTGACCTTGGATAATCAAGGGGGAGCATGGACAGGCTTTACGAACAGATTCAATGCGGCGTATCCACTGATGTAAAGCGCCTACCCATTCAACAGGCAGGATATTGGACTGCAACGGGTCATTCGCCAGAAAGGTCAGGAACGCTTGATCATTGGAGCTCTTTGTGCGAGAACGGGGTATCGATGAGACAAAATTTCGAAGCAGAAAGTACTGCGCAAGCCCCAAATACCAGAAAGAGGGTCTCACCAGTGGCGCCATCAGGAAAACATCCACGATCGCATAACGCTCCAGTAACTCTGGGGCATTGACCAAGACATCCGTGATAATTGCGCCACCGGTACTCTGTCCTAATAAACACCACGGGCTGGGCAGTCTCCCTTGAGCCCACTCAAGGCAGTGCCGAAAAATCATGGAGTAACGACT
This sequence comes from Endozoicomonadaceae bacterium, assembly GCA_023146365.1. Classification (GTDB taxonomy): domain Bacteria; phylum Pseudomonadota; class Gammaproteobacteria; order Pseudomonadales; family Endozoicomonadaceae; genus Kistimonas. Next base: position 5,472 of record JAGLCE010000162.1, on the reverse strand, counting down.
GAAGCAATCAATACTAGCGACACTGCCTGATGACAAGCCATGTCCCGGCAAATCATGCATCATGACCACATAACCCTGTTCCAACCAGAAACGAACAAGGTGGCTATATAGTCCGGCATGATCGTAATAACCGTGCACAATAAACACTGTGCCAATCGGATGTGCGGGCCGCCAGATTTGAATAGCCAGCTGATAGTCATCCATCACTAGCCGACCAATGTCATGCTGAACATCCACGCTAAAATACTCGGGAGCCGTGGAATAAAAATCAAGATACTGCTGCAAGTAGACGTTGGGTGTCATCGACGCCCCTAACGCTAATGTTGGCAGGGAAGATTTTAGGTTGTTTATGATCTGCCGATTCAAATCCGTTCGTCCTTTTAATCCTAAAATAAGCAACATTATATGGAGTGTCGCTGCCATTGCTCACAGCAAGGTGAGTGGCGTATTTGTCTGAGTTCTTATAGTTATTGTTTGACTAACTGCACAGTACACAAAAAATACAGGAAAGCGTACCATAGCTTATGCTTATGGTCACATACTCATACAAAAGGAATGATAGTCAAAATTATCACCCAATAATGACCTTTTTCGGTGATGCTTTAACCATAATGAATTGAGCAAGCAATTTCTTTATTTATTCCTGATATAATATATTTTTGCGTAACCATTATTGCTTTTTTACGATGAATTCAATTAGAGTCTGATTCAGTTGCATCTCTTCGCCAGTCGCTGCTACTTTGAAATGGTAAAAGCCAGTGTTGTCATCGTAACTCGGCATGTCGAGAGTGGCAATCTCACGTCCATCATTCAATTTAATGAGATGAGGTGATGAGGAACAACCGCCTAATATTAAGCAAACGAGTATGGAAAAAGAAGACAAAAAGACAGTAAGAGAGCGATGCATTGTCATAACCTCCAAGATTAAGAAAGACGTCCGAATGATAGCCAGCACAGATGAATCCACTATAAAATCAGCAAGGGCAATCTTGACACTCTCCCTTGCTGCTTAGAGTCAGGAAATCTTCGCCCCCAGCTCGCCGCTATCATAACGCTGAAACATAGCTTCCAGATTGATCGGTTTGATCTTACTAGCGTTACCCGCAGTACCAAACGCTTCATAACGGACAGTACAGATATCAGTCATCGCCTTAATGGTTTCGGCAAAGTATTTGCGCGGATCGAACTCTGCGGGGTTCTTCGCAAGAAAGCGACGGATGGCACCCGTTGAGGCTAGGCGAAGGTCAGTATCAATATTGACCTTACGGACACCGTACTTGATGCCTTCTTGAATCTGTTCAATCGGCACGCCGTAGGTTTCCGGAATTTCACCGCCGTATTGGTTGATAATGGCCAGCCACTCTTGAGGTACACTGGAAGAGCCGTGCATCACCAAGTGGGTGTTCGGAATACACTCATGAATCGCCTTAATCCGATCAATGGCCAAAATGTCGTCAGTGGGCGGACGGGTAAACTTGTAAGCTCCGTGACTGGTGCCGCAAGCAATAGCTAACGCATCCGCACCGGTCAGCTTCACAAATTCTGCCGCTTCATCAGGATTAGTCAGCAGTTGGTCGTGGCTTAGAACACCCACTGCGCCCACGCCATCTTCTTCACCCGCTTGACCGGTTTCCAGAGAACCTAGGCAGCCCAGCTCACCTTCTACGGAGACGCCGCAGGCATGCGCCATCATGACAGTACGACGGGTCACTTCGATATTGTAGTCCCAGTTAGACGGTGTTTTTCCATCAGCCAGCAGAGAGCCGTCCATCATCACAGAGCTAAAGCCCAGCTGGATGGAGCGTTGGCAGATATCTGGTGACGTACCGTGATCTTGATGCATCACCACGGGGATATGAGGAAATTCCTCAATCGCCGCCAAAATTAAATGACGTAAAAACGGGGCACCGGCGTATTTACGAGCACCAGCAGAGGCTTGGACGATCACGGGGCTATCGGTCTTATCCGCTGCCATCATGATGGCACGTATTTGCTCTAAGTTGTTGACGTTGAACGCAGGGACACCATAACCGTGTTCTGCAGCGTGATCCAACAGCTGACGCATGCTGATTAAAGCCATGACTGATCCTCATCATTGACATTTGACATAATATTCGCACTCTCGGACATAGTACTGACGTTAGTCAGGATAACCGCGAGACAAAGGTGGTATAGAGTGTATGACAGATTAGCGCTGGTTTAAATGACACAGAGGTCACAATTATGTTTTTGAAGCGAGTAATTTTCCATAAATGCACTGGTCATGAGCTTGGGAGCGCTGGTCTACAATGTTTTGCGCTGCTGGGGCAAAAGACGTTGTTAGGGGCAGACTCACCGGTTCGTCATATGACCAAACGACGTCGGTTAAAAATGGTTATGCAGAAACTGATTGATCAGGCAGTCCAGCTGGTAAAATCAAGTCGCCAATATATTCTGCGGTTTGCTCGTGAGTCACTGCGTGTTTTTAGTCGAGCCCCATGATCAGGATCACTAGGCACGTATACACCCTTGATGGTTCAACAGGTTTTTATTTGTTCGAATTCTCTGCCTATGTATCGCCGGAAAACTATAAAAAACCATCAGTTCTTCTCGGTCCGGTTGCAAAACTAAAAAACTAAAGTATCGTCATAGAGCATTTCGAGTAATACATCGCTAGCAATAAATCGAAACATGCTGGGTTGATTCAATATTATATTGTTCATTTAATTGGATTTATACTCCGCAATATGGTCATCTATTTTTTGATACAATGAAAGAAGATTTTTTGATTCTTTAACGTTTATTTTTGCGATAGAAATATGAATCACAGTATATCCCATTACCATGCATGCATTATATTTTGAAATAGATTTACCATTTAGAATTTTGCAATCATCCAAATAATCCAAATAATGCTGGGGGCCATTAACTTCAACAGCTAACATAAACTCGGGCAAAACTATATCAACCGGCGACTGGCCACCCAGACTAACCTCAGATTCTATTTTGCAATCGGCATACCTTTTCCTTAATTCAAATAGCACATGTTTCTGCTTATTGGATATTGTTGGGGTGTAATTTATATTCATATTGTCATCACCAGTCCCTAGCCAGAATTTAGCACTTGACATAGATATACTAGGATATTCTTCTTGCTTATCTGATTTATCTGATTTATCTGATTCATCTTCCGAGAATTTTTTGTCTATTTTATTGACTAAAAAGAGCATCTCTTTACGTAAATCCTTTTTCAACGGTTCGCCTTCATCATACCAACTATAAAAATAGGTTATAGATGATAACATCCACGATTTATTTTTTGTCATTTTTAAATCACGTATAATATTACTTCGTATAATATGACGAAGGAAATCTTTCATGTTTTTCAACTGTAATCCTGTTATCGTTAAGTAATCAAGCGTGTGTAATATTCTTTTTACCGGCACTTTCTGTGTGTTTTTTGTACCTTGCCTGATTATACTATCTAGTAGTGCCTCGTTGAATGTATTCACATCCTTCGTCCACTTGCCTCCTGTGCATGTCAATTTACCAATACTCCCTATTATTTTACAGGCATTTGTCGCTGTTATTTTATTTTGCCATGCAGATAACAAAGTTATAAATTTAACAAAAAACCTGTCTACCAATTTAAAATTCAAATCTGAGACATAAAGCAACAGTTTTGATATACGGTCAAGTATTATAATCGTAACTTCCTTACCAAAACTCTCTTCAGTGTCCAAGAAAAAATTTAACTGATTGATAACAAATAATGGAAGTGACGATTTATGTGAATCCTCATGCACCAGCTTATACTCCATCAATTGTCCGAAGCCCCATAGTATGCTAGAGACATCAGAAAAAGGGAGGTGTTCGACATTTTTTTTTAAACGATCGATTGTTAAATTGTATATTTTAGATATATTATCAATAGACTTCGCATTAAAAACAATTTTGTTAGCTACGGATCCTATACCCCACAGCATAATGGATAAAGAATACACACTCTCATTACATGTTCTTTTTGGTGCAATATCTAGGAGTTGTCTGAATACGCTCTCAAATTTAGATATAAGATTAGGATTAATATATATAAATTTTCCGATGCACCTGATAAGCGTACAAATATGGCCACCAGAATACTTTTTAATTTCTTTTATTAGTCTAGGGGTCAATGAAGCGGCTGCCTCCGTGAAAAATAATTCATTTCCTTTAATTAAACCAATATCTAAAAAAGTCGCTAATGAGTAAAAAACATTCATGATATTATCAAAATTAAAATATTCTGACCTTTTAGGTATAGCACACAACAATATATTTATTACTTCATTAAAGTGGGAATGTTTTTTTGATGGGGATTTCTCTGCAAGATAGCTAATAGATGTTAAAAGTCTATGAATTTGTTGCGCACTAATATTTGCTAGCTGCTTACTTATATAGGGCAAGAGTAATATAGCTACATTAACACCACTATTATTTGTATCCGTTGCCATTCCAATCTGGATCAGTGATTTAATGTCTAAACATATATATTCTAGTTGGAATAATGCGAATTTACTTTTCTCTTCAGCTATACGTTTCAATAAAAAACAAATTGCACCTCTAACACAGTTATCGTTTTTACTCAATCTATTTTTCTGCAGAAGTTTAACTATAGCCGATATCGAGCCGCCGATAGTATTCCATGTAAATCTTTTTTTACATGAAGCTATTATGGCCAATATTTCAACTATTATATTATCAACTTTTGGAGATAGCTCTTTTAATAGTGAATCATCATGATCAATAACAAACTTTATATCAGTTAGTAAACTAGACAGGCTAATAGGATTAATTGATTCCGGATTGGTTTGGCAGTCAATATTAATCGCCGAAATCAACGATTCCATTAACTTTACTTGCAACAACTGAATCTCTGTTGTTATTTTTGAAAATATACCAAGCAACCTTAACTGACGATGCAACATCGACTTTAATTTACAGCTCCAGCATGGGAAAACTGGTATCCATAGACTAATCTTTTTAATAAATACTATTTTATCTTCCTGTGTGAAATCATGTGGCCGTATTTTTAGTATAAAATAATTATACTTCCATTCTTTTTTTTCCTGGTCGATATTCAAAGCGGTTATTACGTCAATTTCTAATAATAATTTTTTGACTGGTTCACTTATTAAAGTATCCCTCCTTGAATTTGAATAAGTATTTAACGATATATCGTTACCCGTGAAAGAGGGCCGAACTGCTTGTGAGCAGCTGCGCGCTTTTGGTCGATCCACATCAACACGTAAAGCATTTCTCTCTGGATTTGAAGAAGAATTTAACGGTACATTTTTATCGTTACCCGTGGAAGAGGGCCGAACTGCTTGTGAGTAACTGCGCGTTTTTAGTCGATCCCCATCAACACGTAAAGCATTTCTCTCTGGATTTGAAGAAGAATTTAACGGTACATTTTTATCGTTACCCGTGGAAGAGGGCCGAACTGCTTGTGAG
>JAGLCE010000161.1 GCA_023146365.1 Endozoicomonadaceae bacterium | reverse complement strand
ATGAGCGTCCTGACTGTGTAGATCTGAAGGAAGAGATCGATCACTGGGAGGGGATACCGTTCGTAATAAAAAGTAACGGGTTCACTTGCAGCTTGATGCGTCAAACAGTACATTGATTCCTTGATAATCATAAATAATCATAATAGGTGGCTTGCCCACCCGAGAGCAAAAGGATGCATCGGTATCCTTGTTGTTTACATGGGATTTACTGCTCACGAACTCCCTGCCAATCTCTGTTCCGTGTAAAATAGAAGGTGTATATAGATGATCGACAAGACCGCATTCATTACTTCCATTGCCGGTAAGTTCAACACCCTGCTGGCTGGTGAAAAAGGACCGATTAAGGATGACCTTGAAAAACACACCAAAGCGATTTTACATAGCGCTTTTTCCAAAATGGAGTTGCTGACTCGAGATGAATTTGACGCTCAAGTGGCTGTTCTTCAGCGCACTCGGGAGATGCTAGAGGCGCTCGAAGCTCGAGTAACCGAGCTGGAAAATGCTCTGGCATCCATAGCAACATCCTCTACCACGTTAACAGATGGCGACGCTTAACAAACCATTATCCATACTCGTGCTCAGCACGGTATTAATGTGCTATTAGTCATGATGGAAGTCCACCTATCCAATAGATTGCCTAACCTTAATAGTGTGGAAATAGTGCAATCTAATTTTAAAACACCGTAATAAACACTACCAACCAATAGGCTCCTGCTTTATAATCCAAAGATCTCCATTCTTTTCACTACCAAAAATGAATAACACTATTTCTTATAGAACTATCAAAATACTCTTCTATGATAAAGAGACTAGTGGTATCTCACGCACTATTGGAACTACATAATGAAAAAACATGAAAGTATTCAAGCCATATTAACCACCAACCCCATTACTGTACAAAAGGGACAAAAGCTCAGCGAAGTCAACGCTATATTTCGTGAACACCGCATTCATCATGTTCCGGTGCTGGATCATAAAAACCCTGTGGGCATTATATCAGAAACCGATATTTTGCGACTCATCTATGATGCCGACCATACCGATATCCGTACACAGGATTCCATGATCGACCAGCTTCACACTCTCAGCAGTGTCATGAGCACCGACCTGAAAACCCTACCCATCACAGCCACAGTCAGAGATGCCGCAGAACTATTATCTGACAACAATTACCGCTCAGTAATCGTTCTTAAAGATGGATGCTTGGCAGGCATTGTCACAAGTACTGACCTTATCCGCTATTTATGTGAACAGTTTTAAAATCTTTTAGCTCGTATGGTATGCCCTGCTTCTCACGCTGACAGGGCAACAATACCATTCTCATAGAAAGAGCCTTCTTAATCATCAGCATTGACTCCAAACAGATTTTTATCCGACCAGCACTCCAATAACATACCTCATTACTCTTTTACATGTAAAAGATGGGACGCGGATGAACAAGATTAAAATAACCGTTTTCAAGTGGGCTGGCTCCTGGGGTCCGCTCACTATCAAAATTCCTTGCGGCGAGTGTGCACTGACAGAAAGCATCATCCGCGATGCGATGACAAATGAGCTAGCGCATATCCCCTTGGAACTAGACGAACGGGAGTGGCTCAGTGAATGGTGGACACCACTAAAAAAAGGCGGCTGGCACGCACCCATCATCATGGTAGAAGACGATATAATCTCCCAGGGTATGGCGCTGAACAGAGGATTATTCACTCAGGCAGTCATAGAACATCATAGCCGTCATACTAAAATAAGTGGTAATCATCTATTCGGTAAGAAAGACTGCACTTACTGTGCTCGTGCTAAGGATTATCTAGATCAGCAAGGTATCCCCTATCAGTACCACGATGTCATCAAGAATTCTCACTCACTCTACGAAATGCTGGCCAGAATCAAACCTATCATAGGTCCAAAAACACCAGTGACTGTTCCTCAGGTATGGATAAACGGCGAATATATCGGAGGGGCTGACCAACTGATCAATATCGTCGATGAGCCTATCAAACCCAATTGCGATCGTGTCTAGTAGCTCTAATTCGCAAAAAAACAGCAATACCTATAACAATTGCCAGGTTTTCACATTTCGAATATTCATTTTCTATCGAGAAAATCAATAAGTATCTGTCAGCATACTTGCTCACAAACTGCACCACCTCTGCGAGAGACATTATTCATCAGTAGATCTGCATTCGTTTCTTGAAATCGTTATTCATCACGTCAGCGGAAATTAATGATCACACGTATGAGCGATGCCTGTTTTATTAGAAGACCATCATCACTGACTGAAACTGCCACACCCTTGTATTAATAATAAAACATTATGATTATTCTGGCTGATATCAAAACATATATCTATATGTTTTATCGTTCACACCTACACTTGCCTGCATCACACCACCTAACGCATAAGTATTTATTTAGCGACGGGGTTAAATCCGCGTAGTAATAGTGTTGCAAGTACTGCGAGTTTAAATTTTATAATTTGTATTCTCTTGACTGAATATAACACTTACCTGAATCCGTGACTGCAAAGCAAAAATAATGACCTTAACCCCAGACATGACAAGGCCTAACAGGTAAAACAGACCCATCTAAGTATTTCACTTGCAGGGTGAGTTTTCGTGAA
>JAGLCE010000160.1 GCA_023146365.1 Endozoicomonadaceae bacterium | reverse complement strand
ACCACTAATCCGATTGAGTCAACCTTCGCTACGGTTCGCTTACGGACCAAGCGTACCCGCAACTGCGGATCTAGGAGTACGACCTTGGCGATGGTCTTCAAGCTGTTGGAGTCAGCGCAGAAGAACTGGAAAAGGATTAAGGGATTCACCCTGCTGGCCCTTGTGGTCAATAACGTTGAGTGCAAGGATGGAGAGCAGGTAACGAGTCAATCAGATCGAAACGCCGCCTGATGCCCATACACCACATTTGACAATATCTCCCTACTGAATAGTCTTTGACGAATCACTAATACTATTATTAACGAAATAACATCATTCAAATATTAGTCAACACCCAAAGCCTTAAACACCGCATCCACAGGATCCGCATAAAAGCTCGTTTGGAACTTGGTAAACAGCTCGGCAGGTATCGACGGGATATCTACAGCGCTACTCATAGGTAAGGCTACTTTTTTAGCACCGGCATCAAAAGCGACTTGTAGGCACTCGGCCAGACTTTGTACAGGCGTTACTGTCCCACCCAAACTCATGTCGCCCATAACAACCATTTGGCTCTGTACCGGTTTGCCTAACAACCCTGAGGCAAACACCACGAGACTTGCTAATGCTAAGTGTGTAAATGGGCCTGTATTTTGTAACTCAACTGCATGGAGATGAAAATCATGATCCCGCACTTTCGAGCCAGCACTGATACGAGAGGAATTAGCCTTGAAGAAATCAAATGCTATCTTTACTTGTTCCTTGGCTACGCTGGAATTCCACAACCCAGATGTTACCAACTTTCCTGAACCCTTTGTGACCTGAAGCTCAAGCCTATAGAGACCAGGCATTCCTTTATTGCTCAAACCAATAGTATGAAGAATTCCTGGTTTACTAGGGCCGTCGGGGATAAGGCCACCGCCGCCTTGCTCTTTCACAGAAACAAAATGTTCTTCTAGGCTCTCATTGTCGATATAGCTAAAATGCACATCATAAAATTCCATGCCGCCGATTTTTTTCAACTGTTCTTTTACTCTGCGGCGAACTTGAAGCGCGTATTCCAGACATTCACGAACATCCTCTTTCTCAAATTGTCCATGGGGATACAGCAGTTTAATAAGCCCTGACACTGTTTTTCTAACCGCTATAACATCGCGCTGATTGAGGTTATTGCCCAGTTTGAAATACTTGTCGATAGCATCAGCAAAATTGCGCTTACGCATTTCTCGGTAGAACTCAGCTAAGTAATCAACAATCAGGCCATATCTATCGGTGAAAAATTCTGGCCGCATTTTTGGAATTTCCCAGCCCGGAATATAAGCATGGAAACGATCAAAGAAAGCAGAGTCGATCATGGCCTCTGGGAAAGGGGCTAATAGGTGACTGGTTTTAACCAATGACTCAACACTTTGATTAATATTTCCAATAAACACCATGCCGGCTGAGGCTTCAATCTGCTCCCTACCACGGGCGAATGAGCCTGACGCCATGTAATCCTTCATGATTTGAACACCGTCTTTATCTTTAAACGAGATGCCAGCAACCTCATCGAAGGCAACAAGATCCCACAGGCCAACAAGACCAACACGGCGCGTGCTCATATTGTAAAAAAGGTTGGCGACAGTCGTTTGGCCACCAGAAACTAAAATACTGTTGGGAGAACATTCTTTATAGATATGGCTTTTTCCCGTGCCTCGGGGCCCCAGCTCGCAGACGTTATAGTTGTTCTCAACAAATGGGATCATGCGTGCCATCAGGTGCCATCAGGTGCCATTGCACATCCACGTCCAGCGTAGATGGCTCCATACCAATAGAGCGAATCAGCGTTTCACGCCATTGGTCAGTAGACAAGGCGGCGCGTCCCGCAAACAGTTCATCCATGTTCATATTGGGCATCTGGATTGGCTTGAGTAACGTCACGCCAAAAGGAGAACCAGACTGCCCTTCCTCATGGTAATAACTTAGTGTCGCAATAACCCAAATGCCGCCTACCAACAGTTTTTCATATTCCTTTACGATGCCTGCGAATATCTCGGCATCTCTGATACCCAGGTTACTGAATGAAGCCTCGTACTTATCCTTCTTCTCATTTAGTCTAACCGTTACGCGGTCGATCACTTTATACGTGCCGCGCTCTCTTACTAGCGACTTAATCTTTTCGGCTTCATCAGGGCGTACATAGTTCTCAACTAAAATCGTCTTTACATTATTAAGTCCCGTTTCAATAACTTCAGGATCATCGGAGGCACAGTACATACCCAACAAATACTCAAGAACATAAACCGGAACATTAACGCCTTCTTTAATCAGCTTGGTGAGATCTTTACGAACAACGCGACCGCCAAAATTTTCATTAAGAAGCTGATCTAAATCTTTATCTTGTACGGTATCCATTATTAGCTCTCAGAGTTTTTTATCAGAAGTATTTTTTCAAAATATAGCGTCTAAAAATGTAGTTTCTATAAGAATTCATCGGTAAAAGCTAAGTCAATGGTCACTTTGTAGCGATCAATCTCTGTATTCAGATCTTTGTCTTTAATGATTAAGAAGTAATCCTTGTTGCGATCAAAATTGCTGCCAGACAGTGACAGGCGTACCTGTTTTACGCGCTCTGCAACAGAGTCCGTAGCACAGTCAAATGTAACCCCTTCTTCACTAGAGACTTTGCTATCACCCTCATAAATCGCGACTGATACGGTGACGGCTAACACCTGATCACTGACTGCTTCCGTCTGCATCAAATCAAAGCGCTGAATATTATTAACCATCTTCAGGGATGACTTGGCAGATATAACGCCCACTTTTCGTTTGGTACGCTTCTCTGCTTTGGCACCACGCAACTGTTTCACCGTTACGACAGGTACCACGATTTCCTGAGGCATCACACCGCCGTGAACAAAACGTGCACCACCCACAAAATGGAATCTGTTTGCCCCTTTCGGCACCCAAAATCCAGTATCGCTGATAGTACCTGCGGTATTTTTTGTTGATCCGGCCCAAGCTTCCGTGGTTTCCGGTAACTCATTGCCAATCACATAGCGTTTTTTACTTTTGATTGTGTTTACGGGTTTTTCAGCAAGAGCGGTCCTATCCGCTGATTCGAGCTTGCTCTGCTGAAACAAAAAGCCATGATCAGCCGTCACCAGTACAGTCGAGGTATTTAAAGTGCATCATGATTTTGCGAGTAAGCTCCGTCAGATCATTGATAGCGTCTTCCACATGCTTAAAGGTGTCTGCCTCAGAAGGGCCACCACCATCGCTTCGATCATCAATAATATTGTGGTAAACATAAACTAGCTGCTGGCCTCTTAGCGCATCTCGCCCTTCATCTCGCGACCACTCCTTAACTTGCTCAGCGGTGACAGCAATACCTTGATAAGCCGAGAGAAGCTTATTCCGTGCAGCCGTGCCTTTGGTTGACTGGCCATCAACAAAAACATCATCTACAACACCTTCTCGGTATTCCAGTGTTTTATGCGGTAACAAAGAAGCCATGCCCAAAGTGGTGTAACTAGGCACAACACCCAGCTGTGAGCTAAGTACTGCCTCGCTATAGCGCTTTTCATTGATGCGATCTTTAAGCTCAACCGCCGCCTCATAGCGGAAAGCATCACTGATAATCACTACCACACGCTGTTTAGGTGATTTCTTGCTACCACGAGAAAGAACAGGCGCTACATGTTTTGAAAAGAACTGCTGTTGATTGAGTACACCCTCAATACGCCAATTGGCTAAGCTACCTTCGGCTTCTATTCGATCACCCCATGTTTTCGCTAGGTTATCGATATACCAGTTGGCATAACATTGCTCCACTTCATCATCGAGCTTTTTCAAAATGTCAACATGGGCGCGCCGTGAAGCAGCCCAATAATGCCGATAGGCCTGATCAAAGCGATAAAGGTCTGTTTCGTAGGCTTTATATATCTCTTCGAGACTGGTGAAATGAAGCCCTGAACTGTGCGCCTGCTGCCACTGATAGAGATCAATAGCGGAAGCCAACGCCTGATATACCGTTCGGTACTGACGCCGCTTGTCATCATCCTTATGGCGCGATGCCCAGTGACCATCCAATCGAGCCGCAATGGCATCTGCAAATTGATTAAGGTCAGCCGCTGCCGCCTGGGGGATAGCGTGAGCCAATTCACTGATAATACTTCGTTCAACAGACTCGAAGGTAGCTACATCCAGTAATGATGCATAGTTATAAGACTCAAGCTTATCGTCAATTCTCAGCGCCTCCGCTACCCAAGCAGACACAACATCAAAGGCTTTATAGTAGCGAGAGCTGTCACGCCAGCGAGAGAGCAAGGCTCGCGAACTGGCACGGGCATTGGCCGCTGAGATAGCCAAGTCTTGAGCCCAAGGTGGCACATCACCGACACTCTCACAAAAACCCGTCGCCAGTAGTCGAATCAGACAATGCCCAAGCATGAAGGGCTTTTCGCCAGACAAAACTTCCTGGCTAGGCGGATAACCCACCTCCTGCTGAAGCGATGTCAGTAATGCAGGCACCAAACCAAACTTTTCCACATCTCCCATTGCCTTAGGGTTAGATTCCAAGCCGGAATCAGCCTCTACAGATGCAAATAGGATATGAGTTAGATCACAACTATCCGCTTTGACGACAACACTGATCATCGCCAAATCGAGATCAAGCTCCGTCATGTCTGGCTGAACCAGTTTCTTAAGACCATTGAGTCGCGCTTTACTGGCGAAGAATTTTTCTCGTGTGGCCAAAAATGTTCACGCAAACTTTGTTGGTGTAGGCCAAGATCATTAAATATGATAGAAAAACGATCGGCGTAAAAACTGCGGGAATAGAGTTTAATATCTAGCAGCCAATCGTTTTCAGGTGCAGGCTCCTCGTTAGGAAAATAGAGTAGATACTTACCTTGAGTGTCTTCAAGTTCTAGCTTTAGTTTAATGCCCAATGAGGACTGATCATTCACATTGACGACATTAACATCCGCTAGCTCGATCGATGATAGATCGCTTTCAAAGTCACATTCTGGGTCGTACCAAAATACAATTCTATGGCCTTCTTCAAAAAATGCCTGTTTCAGGCCATTGGTGAGTTGGTCTAGGTTCATTGATTATTGCCTTGCTTATTGTTTACTGGCTCACTCACTACAAGCCAAGATCCACCTTTACGCGCACCCACTCGCTGTAAGCGGCCTTGTTGCTTTAACTTGGTAGCGGCGCGCTCTATGGCACTGACCGATTTACCTAAAGACTGAGCGACTTCCGCCAACGTCCATTGTGGATGCTCCGCCAATACGAGCAATATCTGCTCAGGTGTTTTTAGCTGTTTTTCTACCGGCGTTTCTACCGGCGTTTTTGCTGCAGATGGCAAGGCTTCCGACGCTAAAGACTCATTCAAGGCCTCACTAATGGCATCCAGCAAAAAGACCATGAACGGGCCACAATCAGAGCTAGCATCCGCCTCACCTAGCAGGCGGTAATAGTCATCCTGACGGCTTTTAATCACTGTCTCCATCGGTAAATAAGCCAGCAAAGGGTGCCAGCGGCTCAAAATAAGCGTTTGCCAAAGTCGCCCTATGCGGCCATTACCATCACTAAACGGGTGAATAAACTCCAGCTCGTAGTGAAATGCGCAGGAGGCAATTAACGGGTGGGCATCCGTTGCCGCCAGCCAGTGCTGTAAATCGTGAATTAGGCGCGGCACCTGCTTAGCCGGTGGTGCCATATGCACCAACTGCTTATCTTGGTAGATACCCACGCCACCCACCCGGAAACTGCCCGCATCATCACTTAAGCCTTTTAACAGCAGACCGTGTGCCGTTAGCAAGTCGTCAACAGAGCCAGAGTCAAACCCTGCCAATGCATCGTAGGCAGCAAAAGCATTATGTACCTCCTGAATTTCTTGCGGTCGGCCCAAAACTCGCTTGCCATCGAGCAAGGCCGTAACCTGCTCAACAGTTAAGGTATTTTGCTCAATGGCCAGTGAGGCCTGCACCGTTTTTATGCGATTGCCTCGGCGCAATTGTGGCACGAGGCTTTGCGGGTTGTGGGCATTCCAGTTGGCGACCAGCTCTATAATCTCGGCAACGCGGGAGACTAGAGTATTGGTGAGTTTGAAAGGGGGTTGATAGGTCATTAAGAGATTCCATTTTTATTTAATAAAGTGGAAATCATCATCTCTTTGGAAGCAATATCTTCTTTTAATGTTTTTTTAACAAAAAAAGAGTATTCAGGACGGAATTGAGAAAGCTTTATAAATCGGTTTATATCATCATCTGATAGAGGCTTGAAACACCAAGGATTAAGAAATAAAACATTGCCATCTAAACAGGAAACAACCGCAGCAGAAAGCGTTGAACGATCGCGAAACAACCCTGTGTGCTGATGTTGTTTATATGAATGAGAATTTAAATCACCATCAAATTTTAAATCATATCGTTCCGTAGGGAAAACACTCTTTCCGACTTCGCCATAAAAAGAATGCCAAATACCAAAACTACCGATGTATGTCTGATTTATATGATTTATATGATTTAATGACTCTATTGGGAGAGTCTTTTTAACAGACAACTTAAGTTTATGCTTAACATCGACCCAAAGCACATTTTTAGCTCCCGCTTGAGTTTGATCCTTTGCTCTTTTAGAGCCTAAAAGTCTTGCTATTGTCTGGTTGGTTGCATACTTTACTGCAAGCGGCTTTGAACCAGTTACCGGCCTTGATAGCACAATTCTAACTATACCTGTCTGCTTGCTGAGTTCTTCTTGTATCCTGACTCTTTCGTCATGAGATTCATCTGGGCAATAGACTTCTACGTATAAGTCATCACCCACTTTAAAGTCAGGCGTTGTACCGTTTTTTCCTCCCTGCTCATCTATTTGTGTAACCTCTTGGTCATAAAAAACACTTTTCAGCTCCCCATAAGCTTCCAGTTCCACACATTTAGATTGCTTTCCATCAATATCTCCAGAGCATAATTCTTTAGATAAACCAACAGCCCAGCTATCAAATGACCCTTTTGGAAAAAACTGAAAAGCATTGCATATTGATCTTAGGTAATAAGCTGAAAAGTTAGCCTCATTTACCCCTCGGTCTCTTGCTACATCCTCTACTTGTCGGGTCTCGCCTGATT
>JAGLCE010000016.1 GCA_023146365.1 Endozoicomonadaceae bacterium | reverse complement strand
CAGCATCAAATATCCCTGCAGCTCCGCCTCCACCTTCACATACAGGTTCAGTTCCACCTCCAGGTCAAGATCAAGGTATAAATGAACCTCGACCTCGACCTCGACCTCGACCTCGACCTCAACCTCAACCTCAATCTAATTCTACAGCTCCAATGACTCCGGAATTAAATAGTAATATGATTGTAGGATGTCGTAACGCTTTGAAAAATACTGGCTACTTAGCCGAACTTCTTCATCCGAAATCCGTAAAAAAATAGATTAATGTTAATTAAAAAAACAATAGTCTTCGGGCTCCATAGTTCAGAGTTATGTAGATTTAGACAAGGATACTTCAGTTAATAATAGTGATTTTAATATGATTGTAACAGTCGAATATCGGATTGATGAGTTTGTTTCACAACAACCAATCAGCCCGACATGTGACGATTAAAACGTTTATTGTCGCTAACGACTGCACGTTGCTACGGAAAGCGCATTCTCCCCCGTTACCGGTGCAAGCCTGTGAGCTACCAACAAAAAACACGGCGAATGACTCATTATGACCGCTTTAGTAAGACAACCGCATAACAACCTTCACAACACCACTCTGCTCAGTTCGATCAATACGAATTTGATGAATCTGCATGTGCTCTTGTTCATGCAACTGGATTAACCAGTCCAACAGTTTCTGGTAAGGCGCCGCATCAATCCAGACAGATACCCCTTGTTTGGTAGGCTGAACCCGAGCCAAGTTAAGACCGATACGCCGACTAGAAGAGCCGATAACAGAGACAGCATTTTTAGTCGAAACTGGTGACTTGGAAACAGACACCCCGGCCCTAGCCTGATCCTGTTTTGCCACCATCAACGCATGCGTCTCCTTTTCATACACATAATCGACGCGCTGCCTAGTTGACCAGTTGACCAGCGGCTGCCCAATCAAAAAATAGGCAAATATAATCACGAGAAAAGGCGACAAAACAATCAATGCACGCTGATCACGGACAGATAATTGCTTAAAATAATTCCGTGAATACTCCAAATAGGGTGTAATGGTCTCTGTCAATTTGTTCATGATTACCTTTAAACCTTACTCGTGAATCTGCTAAAATCTGTTACGTGCCAATCATCCACTATGACGATTTAATACTCAGCTGAGCCACTACTCTGTCACCTTCCTGATTAGCCGTCTTCATCGTAGCCTGTAAACTTGCCTGACCAAGCGCTTCTAGATAACGATTAATCGCATCAAAACTGGATGCTATCACATTCAGTGTGAGGCCATTTTCACTCTTATTAAAATCCAAACTTTTTGGCTCAATGCCTTCTGCTGCTGTCTGGCTACTAACTTTGGAAATCGTTTTTAACACCTGTAAAAAATCATTACCGGTATGAGAGGTAGCAGATCGCTTTAACAGGCTGTTAAACCGACTCCTGACATCAACCACCGATCGATCAGCAGGATTGATCTCTTTGTAGAGTGCATAATTCCGTTCATAATAATTAGCTGCTTGGTACTGATACCAAAAACCCTGTCCAGAATAAAACAGACACTCAAGCACCAGCCACGAACCAGCAACCCAAGCCACGGGGCGCCACTGACGCCAACGTTTTCCTGCTTTTTTGGGACATTTGAAAGCACCACTACGAAATTCAATAAGCGCCCTTGCCTTTCGCCGCTCCTCTAACATCTCTATCAGTGCAACCAAAACACTGCCACGTTCAGTTCCTAGTGTTTCAATGGTAATGTCTCGTCCTGCAAGTTCATCATATTCAGACCACTGAGGCTCACCCTCACACTGTTCATACAGCACCTTGACACGAATAGCCGATGCCTGATGAGATTCGCCATCGGTGATATCGACGGTATCATCATCGTCAGCAAACGTTTGCTCTGAATCAAAACACTGGTTCAACACCAGAGGCAAGGCGACTTGGTCAATGGTTTGTGCAACCATAGTGTTCGACCAGAAAGTCACCATTCCGCATTCAAATAACAGCGTTACTGTATTCGTGTCCGAATGCCAGAGACAGTTTTCAGGCACCACACTAACAGGATTAATGCCAGCTTCAATCACCTGCTCCAATAAACGATTCATCGTAGCAATCGCTATATACCCAGCAAGCACGTCGCCCTCACCCGAGGATTGAGCCTGTCCGACAATATGTTCTTCTTCAATACTCCCTATCAATGCCTCTTCTATAAGATAAGGCAATGCCTTTTTCATATGTTTTTTCTGTGCAGGCGATACTGATAAACACTGCAGACTAGCCATAGTTCCAGGAACCAGCACTACGGCCTGCTCAGACTCTTGATCAGGATGTTCTGTGCGCACTTGCTCCGACCATATCTTTAGATCCGCGAAGCTGCCATAGTGGATGGTACTTGCAAAGTCTTCCTCTCCCCCTCTCACCACCCACTGCAAAGAAGAAGCACTCACATCTCCATACATGGATGGCATGATCCGAATGACCAGTTCCTGATTCATCAATTACCTCACCGATTTACGCAGTGCTGCGACCCAGTTTGGAGAAACATCCAGTTCTCGACCTACGACCATTACCTTTCCGTTATCATCTCTACTGAGCCGAGAATGCAGATAAAACGTGACGTCACGGTAAACCGCCTGCACATAAACACTGAAAAAACGACTTTTTACATCCAGCCTCAACTTCTCAATCGATGCCTGAGACACTTTTCCCTTCAATAACGGATGCTGTAAAAAAATTTGTATATTGCTGAAGCCCTCACGACCACGCTCACTAATAAACGATGTCGAATCTGACTCACTCAATTGATCAGACAAGCTGCGAAACACCTCTGCCGTAATGGTATTCACATTCAACCCTGCCTGACTGTCTGGCAAAACCGTGACATGAGGAAGTAATCGTTCATACTCTTCTGGGGTAAGAATCTGCAGCAGATTTAATTCCGACACTGATGCCAACAGGGTGTTCCCCTCTTTATAAGGAGGGGATGACGTCAGATACAAGTTATTTCCGGCACCACTCGCCTCAGCCGCCTGCTCAGCGTTGATCCAATCCCTGATACGGTAAGCCAGCCTTGGATCAATTTTCTCGTTGGAGAATAATCGGATGGCCGCTTCCAGAATCTCTCTATTCTTCGCATCGGCTAGCTGGTTCAGATTGAAACGTCCCTGATCATCCAGCACCTGTATAGTTATTTCACCGTCTGCCACTGAAAAGCTGTTATCGGCACCGGCATCCGCCCAGCTCTCAAACCAGTGATCAATCAACTGGCCCTGCTGCTTGTCTTTTTTCTTATCTTCTTCCAACAATAACGCCACGTACTCTTCCGCACCAAGCGCATAGTGCTTCGCCTGAACAAATTGCAGATATCGAGAATACTTCTCCGTATTATGATACAAGCGTGTGGCCATACGGGTTGCCACGACAACAATAATGGTAAATATCAACAACACAAAAATCAAAGCCACACCTGACTCCCGCCGAAGACCACCAGCCATCGTCACTCGATAAAACGTCATTGCTGACTTCTCCTTTTATTCGGTGAAACCGCTGTCTGACGCTCCTGAGGCTTCTGCTGATAAGTCACACCTGGCAATTGCATTCTGATATCGCCATAGTGCGGGTGCTCAATGCTCACTTCAACAAGCGCTGGCAACAGATAAGGCCTTAAACTTGCCTTTTGATACGGTGGTGGCCATATATCGTGCCAGCCTTTACTGCTATCACGAAAACGAAATCTAATATTATCAACGTTGCTCATCAATACTTGAGTCTGAGGTTTAAGTGATACTCCTCTATCCAACACCGGCCAATAATGGCGAATTAGCTGATTCTCTGTAAATTCGTAGGAAACTCGTTGCAAATCACTGCGATCTGCTTTCGTAAAATTACGCCATCCTGAGCGGGTAAATTCCAACAATTTACCATTTTGGCGGGCAATCAAAGCGGGTAATTGTTGACCAGACTCATCCATGATCGGTCGGATCGCTAGTTGCAGCAGATCTTTTTCAAGCACCAACTTAGCTCTCAAAATCTCATCCGTACGATCCCAAACCTCAATAGAGGACTCCTCCACCAGCGTCACAGATTTAAGCAAGCGATAACTGGCTGAGGCGATTAACGCAAAAATCGTAATCGCTATCAGCAATTCCAGTAAAGTAAAACCTCGGCATTGGATCAGAAAAGGGGCTTTCTTAGGAATCCGGTCAAATCCCATATCGCCTCCTTCTTGTTTTCAGGCAACTCCTTACCATGAAAAACCGTTACATCGACCCGATAAAAACCAGCCTTGTCCGTCTCTTTGACATCACTCTGCACATACCAATCTTGCTCTGAAAACATCTGGTAACCACCAAAACTGCCCACCTGCACATTATGCGCATCTTGATAAAAGTGATTGATGGCCTGATCAGCTAACCAGTTAGCCACCATTCGATCCTGTACCTGAGCCGTCCGTCTCACGACATGACCATCTGAGAGCAACAGAGTAGAGGCGGCAACCGCAAATATTAAAAGCGCTATCATTACCTCAATCAGAGTGAAACCTGCAGAACGTTGCTTCAACCATTGACTCCTACCTGCAGCGACACCGCATAGCTCATGGTGTGAATATTGATGCAAAACCATCGGACTCCAAAACCATCTCCTGCTGTCTGTCGTTTTCCATGGTAAACACCAACTGGAAGGGTGAAATCTGACCATCACTGAACATGACGATTAACGGTTGGTCACCACTGAGACTCTGATCGGACACACTGGGTTTAATCACCTGAATAATCAGTCCTTTGGACAGATTATACGACTGATAATTAGCATCTTCGAACATACTCCACGCTTCTTTATTCCGAGACCAGCGCCACCAGTGATAACGACCAGATTCAATGGACAATCCATACTCATCTCCCTCAAGCAAAGCACGATCACGAGCCTGCTCCATTAGAATCTGTAATCGCAGTGTTTCATTCTGTAGTGCCTGTGCAGGTCCCGAAGACCTTGGCGAAAGCATCGTCACACCCACTATGATACTGATGAGCAATATGACCACCAGAATCTCAATCAGCGTAAATCCTCGGTACTCAGTACGCTGATGCACACTCAATCTTTCCAATTACCCACTTCTGCATTGACTCCATCACCCCCTGCGCGGCCATCAGCCCCTAGCGAGTAAACATCAAAACTACGAATATTGTGCTGACCAGGCACTTCGTACTGATACGGATGTCCCCACGGATCAACCGGCAACTTCGGCAGATAGCCATCTGGATTCCAGCGTCGAGGCTCTGGGCTACCCATAGGCTCCTCGATCAATGCATCCAGCCCTTGCTCCGTACTCGGATAAAATCCATTATCCAATCGGTACAGCTCCAACGCACTGCCAATAGCATTGACATCTGTTCTAGCTACCGTCCCCTTCGCTTGGTCTGGCCTGCTCATGATAGTGGGTACCACCAGTGCCGCCAGAACACCTAAAATAACCACCACTACCATTATTTCTATCAGCGTAAAACCACTTTGCCGCTTACTCTGCATAGCCTCTCAACCTCTTGTTGTAGACCGATTAACTGATCAATGTATTCATATTCAAAATAGGCAACAGTATCGCCAGTACAATCACCAACACCACACCTCCCATAACAACCAGCATGAGAGGCTCAAACAACCCAACCAGCATGGTCATGCGATTATCCAACTCCATCTGCTGATTGGTGGCGATGCGATCAAGCATCGTTTCCAACTCTCCAGTCGCCTCGCCACTGGCAATCATATGCAGCATTAATGGTGGGAAATAACCCGCATTCTCTAACGCTCGATGCAAACTAGACCCTTCACAGACCTTTTTCGCCACCGTTTTGACCGAGGCTTTCATCGCCTCATTACCGACCACTTGTACGGCAATCATCAAGGCGTCAACAAGGGAGACACTACTACGGGTTAAAATACTTAGTGTCCCAGCAAACTGCGCAGTATTCAGCGATCGACTGAATGATCCAATAATTGGC
Source organism: Endozoicomonadaceae bacterium (assembly GCA_023146365.1). Lineage (GTDB taxonomy): Bacteria > Pseudomonadota > Gammaproteobacteria > Pseudomonadales > Endozoicomonadaceae > Kistimonas. The sequence goes on along the minus strand of JAGLCE010000016.1, from coordinate 33,024 downwards.
ATGGACAACAGATGTCGATCCCAACGCAACTGAATCTCAGGCTGAGTCAGTGCATAACGTACCGAAAAAAACAATCCCACTCCACCCATCACAAGCCATAGCCAGTAACGCTGAAAGCCTTCGCTAACTGCAATAAGACCACGGGTCAACAGTGGTAGCGTTTGGCCACTGTCAATAAATACCTTGATAACGTCCGGCACTACATAGCCCAAAAGAAAGCTGACAATACTAATACAGGCCAGCATCAATATAGCTGGATACATCATAGCCAGTTTAACCTTCTGCCGTGACTGCATACTGTGCTCAGTATAATCAGCCAACTGATCCAACACCTTGTCGAGATACCCTGCATGCTCACCCGCAGCAATAGTAGCGCGATACATCTTGGGAAAGTGACTGGGGAAAGTATCCATACTCTGCGCCAAGGTGTACCCCTCTAACACCCGTGAACGAACAGCCATCAATATCGTTTTAAGACGCTGTTTTTCCTGTTGAGCAGCAATCGCTCGCAACGCTTCCTCAATGGGCATCGCTGCTTGAATCAGTGTGGCAAACTGTCGCGTAATCAACGCCAGTTGCGACGCAGACATGCCACGACCTATCCCCTGTAAACGTGATAACCCCTCTTGCTGTCGGCGCTCAACGGTCGCATCGACCTGTAATGGGGTCCACTGTCGTTCACGCAGAACCTGCCTGACCTGACGAGGACTGTCTGCCTCCAGCGTTCCCCACTGTTTGACACCGTATTCATCCAGTGCCTGATATTCATACGCAGCCATGATTTATACTTCCACGCCCTCCGGTCGGTTAATTCTGACGAGTCACTCTGAGCACTTCTTCAAGCGTAGTAACACCTGTCAGCACCCTTTCCATACCATCCGCCCTGATATCGGGTATGCTACGACGCACACAGTCGTTGATTGACTGCTCCCCAGCTTCTCGGTGAATCATTCGCCTCACTTCATCGTTAATGAATACCACCTCATAAATACCCGATCGACCTCGGTATCCACTCTGCTTACATTCGGTACAGCCGGTCGCACGGTATAACGTCGGCGGAGTGGAGGGATCGACCTCCAACTTTTGACACTCCACTGCATCCGCCAGATAGGCCTCTCGGCAGTGAGGACAGAGAATCCGCACCAGCCGCTGGGCGACAACACCGATCAGGCTTGAAGAGAGCAGAAAAGGCTCAATTCCCATATCCTGTAATCGGGTAATCGCGCCAATCGCCGTATTCGTGTGTAACGTTGATAACACCAAGTGCCCTGTCAGGCTGGCCTGAACCGCAATTTCAGCCGTTTCGGTATCACGGATCTCACCCACCATCACGACATCTGGATCCTGTCGCAGGATAGCACGCAGACCTCGTGCAAAGGTCATATCCACCTTGGTATTGACCTGCGTTTGGCCGATACCTTCCAGATTATATTCGATAGGATCTTCTATCGTAAGAATATTGCGGCTACTATCATTAAGCGATGAAATGCTCGCATAAAGCGACGTGGTTTTCCCTGAGCCGGTTGGACCTGTGATCAAAATAATGCCATGGGGCTGCGTCAGCATCTTCTCCATGGCAGACATAGCATAATGGCTCATACCGAGATGTTTCAGTTGCAAAGACCCCGCCGCCTTATCCAGCAACCGAAGTACGACCCGCTCACCATTACTGGAAGGGAGGGTTGATACCCGAACATCAACCTCTTTCCCAGCAACGCGCAAAGAGATTCTGCCATCTTGCGGGATACGTTTCTCAGCGATATCCATACGCGCCATCACCTTGATTCTGGAAATCAGTAATGCGGCAAGGTTTCGCTTCAGCGACAGAATTTCACTAAGGAGACCGTCAATTCGGAATCGAGCCACCAATCGGGATTCAAAGGTTTCAATATGAATATCAGAAGCACCTTCTTTGATGGCTTCTGACAGCAAGGCGTTAATCAACTTTATGACAGGGGCATCATCCGACTGTTCAAGCAGATCTTCTATTTCCGGCACGACATCCGCCAAACTTGCCAGATCAGGATTATCATCGATGTCTGCCACATGCAGCAAGGCATCAGAACTGTTCTCGTGATAACAGCGGGACATGGCTACAGTAAAGGCTTCCTTATCCAGCTGGCGGTACCGCAGCGAGCAACCACAGTAACGACGTACCTCGGCAAGCACCCCTGCAGATGGCACATTTAACATCTGCAGTACAGGCTGTCCATCCTCTTTACCCAGCACAATATTATGTCGACGAGCAAAAGCGAACGGCAACACCAGCACGCGCTCAGATGGCATGTCTAACGGTTCTGACAATGTGGAGCTCTCGCTCCTACCTAATGGTTCTAACAATGTGAATTCCCACTCCTGCTACCTCGGTAGTTACCTGCCTCTGACGAGTTCCTGTCAATCACAACTCAAACGTACAGCCATGATTACCCCGTTGATCGTTATTTTGACCGGCCAAGGTAGTATAAAGTTCCCGACAAAAATGGAACGATTTATCGAATATAACGTCAAAAATAGCAAACGATGAAGCACTCCATAGGCTATTATGCTTCAATTTTATATGATTTTCAGGATATTTTAGTCATGACACTTCTCATTTTAAGTCATGATTAATGCTTTATAATCCACTCAACGAGCAAGGAAAAACTACTGCTATCATGATTAATAGTCGTTGCATTAAATGCGCTAATCAGCACTGTTTAGGACAATCATAACAACATGAATCACTCAGTGCTGGATAATAAATGGTTGAATCTTCTGATCGTACACCAAGCAAACGTCACTCTGGTTATTTTGGCTCTTGGAATACTCACAACAGTCACGCTTCAGTCACTTGAGATGGTTAGCATCACTGCCGACGCTCAGGAAAAGTCAATCAGCTTATCAAACGATAAAATAACAGAAAAAACCATCTCCCTAGCAGATTTCAGCTTTTTGTTTGGTGAAGCTAAAAACACTGACACAGGAACTAAAGATATCCCGAAAACCAGCTTGAATCTGACACTACGGGGCGTGCTTGCAGGTGATGACTCTAAAGATTCCAGCGCCATTATTCAGGATAACAATAATCAGGAACACTTCTATCGTACTGGAGAAATATTACCTGGTGGCGCCATGCTGAATGAAGTTTACCCTCAACATGTCGTCATTCGACACCAAGGGGTATTGCAGAAATTGACATTTCCAACACTTTTGAGCAATAAAAAGACGGATTCGGCCAATTACCCACCAATACCCTATGAACCCCAAGCACTCTCTAGTCTGGACGATGCATCTCAGGCTAATACCAAAGCCATTGATGATAAAATGGAACAACTGCGCCAGCACTTACAACCGGCTCAGGAAAATTAGTTTCAACACTTAACCATTAAATAATACAGGTTGCCAATGATAATATTTCAAACGGAGCGAGCGAGCATAAAAAGCTTTACCGCATTAACACTCTCTCTACTGATCACTGGCCTTCCGATGCTGGCGCTTGCCGAGCAGCCTCCACAAGTCAGCAATACCATACATAAAAGTACAAATATTACTCCTTCTGAGAAGCGCTGGACTCTCAATCAGCAAAATACAGATATCAGAGAATTTATCGCCCAAATTGCCACGATTACAGGCGATACTTTTGTTATCGATCCTAAAACAAAAGCCGGAAACACCGTCAGCGTCATCTCCTCGACCCCCATGAACCGTGAACAGATTTACGATATTTTTCTCGAGGTCTTAAGCACTAATGGTTACGCTGTTGTCCCCAAAGGCAACGTCAAGAATATCATTCCGAACACGCTTGCGAAAACAGCCGGTACCGCCCCCAGCGCAGTCGTAAGACCAGATAACGCCACCATGGTAACACGGGTTTTAGATCTTCATAGTATATCAGCCATTGAAGTCATACCGATCATTCGCCCCCTGGTCGCCCAGTATGGCCACGCAGCGGCGTCCTCTTCCGGTAATGTCGTTGTCATCAGCGATCTTGCTGATAATGCCAATCGAGTGATCCAAATTATCAAAGATCTCGATGATGCCAGCGACAATGACTACGAAGTGATCAAGCTGCAACACGCTTGGGTGGGCGATATCAGCAATATTATTCAGGAGACCCTGTCAAACAACAAAATGCCTATACCCAGTGGCGTTCAGGTCATAGCCGATGAACGCAGCAATCGGCTGATCATCAAAGGAAACGCCAGTAAACGAGCGCGCATCAGGAAGCTGGTACACACATTGGACGAGGAAGGTATTCAAACGTCCTCTACTCGCGTTATGTTTCTACGCTATGCAGATGCCAAAAATCTCGCAGAAATACTCAGTGAAGCCTCACAATCGCTTAGTGCAGGTAACAGCAATTCAAAAGCAAACAGCAATAACTCATCAAGACTGCCCACGACGCCTCACCCACCCTCTATGAGACAGGGCACGCATCCAAACACAAAAAGCAATAAAAAAGGCCTCACTGGCAGTATATTCATTAAAGCGGACGAAACCACCAACGCCTTAGTCATGATTGCAGACCCGAACACACTCAAAGAGCTGGAATCACTGGTTAGACAACTCGATATTCGCCGAGCACAAGTCCTCATTGAAGCGGCTATCGTTGAAGTATCCGGCGACATCGGTGACGCCCTAGGCATCCAATGGGGCATTGCCGGAAAAAACACGTATAACAACAAAACTCCAAATCCCGTCTCAGTGATCGGCGCACCTCTTCCCAGTATAAAAATCGGATCTCTCGCACTCAGAAACAGTAATTTTGGTATTTTAGTGAACGCATTAAGTAATCGCACCAAAACCAACCTACTCTCGACACCCAGCATGCTTACCTTGGATAACGAAGAAGCCGAATTTGTCGTTGGCCAAGAAGTACCGTTCCAGACCGGCAGCTATACCAGTGGCGGAGATTCCCACACAAACCCTTTCACCACAACGGAAAGAAAACCGGTAGGTCTGACCCTTAAAGTCACGCCTCACATTGGTGAGGGCGAGTCACTACGCATCGAAATTGAACAAGAAATTTCCAATCTACTGGATAACACAACGAGCATGACCCAGAGTGGCGATCCTATTACCAGCCAACGCAAGATCAAAGCAACGATTCTTGTCGATGATGGCAACACGGTCATTCTGGGCGGCCTACTTCAGGATGACAGCCAAAAAGGCACATCAAAAGTACCTTTCTTGGGAGATATTCCATTTTTGGGTGAATTATTTACCAATAGAAACAACAAGCGCACCAAAAAAAACCTAATGCTGTTCATCAAACCAACCATTATGCGAACGCCCGAGTCTTTAACCAATATGACCAAACATAAATATTCAACATTGAAACTCATTCATGATGGCAAGGCGACATTATCTGTCAATGGTGAAATGCCCGATACAGCGGCACAGTTATTTGAACTTCGCATGAAAAAAGAGTAATTCTATCGTCTAACTTCAGTGCAGACTGCCGTCTGCACTGACCCTGCATTCATACGGACATCTCCTTAAACCGCAAACATCAGCCCCAAACCAAACACCAAAAGGACTCGTCCCGTCAGCGGTGGCAAGCGTGTTAACACTTTCTGATCGCTGAACAGCAGCCGAATCGGCCAGAACAGACATACAACCGAAGGCAGAAGCCATCTCGGTTCAACAATGATACCGTTCATTACCAACCACACCACGAGTAACAGCAGAAAAGTAAATAAACACACATAGAGCCTTCGACCACTCGCATAACCAAATCGAACGGTAAATGTTTTTATATTACGTTGGGTATCCTCTTCAACATCTCGCAACTCATTCGCTAAAAGAACGAGGCAGGATATAATCGACAAAGGCACAGCCAATAGCAAGGTATGGGATGACCACTGTCCACTAACGGCCATGTAAGCCCCTTCCACCAAGAGCAGGCCGGTAAAAACGAATACTGTGACAAGCCCTAATCCACGCTCTTTAAAATTAATCGGTTCAGCGGTATAAAAGTATCCACCAGCCACACCGATTAAACCTATCAATAGCAACAACCAACCAGCATAGCTTACTAGATAAAGCGCTAACACACAGGCCAATAGCAATAATAATAAGGCGTACAGTGCATTCCTTCGAATACGGTGAATCACACGACCTGCTAAAGCAGTCGTTTTATCTTGCCAATAGTGGATATCTGCATAATCGTTAAATAGATTGGTTGCGGCCTGCAATAACACCCCAACAACCATCACCAGTATTGCTCTAATCGCATCACCATAGCCATCTTGATAGGCAAGCGTTACACCCAAACCACAGCTCATCAGTGCCACACTGAAAGAGAAGGGTCTTAAGGCTTTTAAAAAATGGTACTTATGCAGAATGTCAGAAGCCTGTAGCATGAGCATGCCTTTCAACCCGGCTCGAAAGCATAGAGGATTTATTGATATTGATATTGATATTGATGATGGTGAGCTATTCGTGATAAGCACTACAAACACTTCAGAAAACACTTCAAAGAGTAATCTACACCTTTTTGGTGATTTCAGTGCGATCAAAATGGCCTATTACAATGTTTTTAGCATCTCTTCAGAGCTTTTATAATCAAGATTCTGCGCTTCTGCGACACTCTTACAAGTAACGATACCTTTGCAGACATTCAAACCATTAAGCAAATGCTGGTTACCTTCCAAAGCTTTACGTATCCCTTTATCAGCCAGTTCCAGCACAAAAGGAATAGTAGCATTGTTCAGTGCAATCGTTGACGTACGCGCGACAGCCCCCGGCATGTTAGCCACGCAATAGTGAACCACCTCATCAACAATGAATGTGGGCTTTGCGTGAGTAGTCGCATGGGAGGTTTCAAAACATCCGCCCTGATCAATCGCCACATCAACAATCGCAGCACCAGACTTCATGGACCGAATCATATCACGAGTAATCAATTTCGGTGCAGCCGCACCCGGGATTAAGACACAGCCAACCACAAGATCCGCTTCTGTGACAGACGTCTCGATAGCATGAGTGGTAGAAAACAGCGTTTTGATACGATTACTAAAGTGTTGATCCAACTTTCTCAGCACATCCAGTGAACGATCCAATACCGTAACATTTGCCCCCATACCAACAGCCATAAGCGTCGCATTGAAACCAACAACACCGCCACCAATGACAACGACATTGGCAGGCTCAACACCTGGTACGCCCCCCATCAACACACCTCGACCACTCATCGCCTTTTCCAGACAATGTGCCCCCGCTTGAATGGACATTCGTCCAGCCACTTCAGACATCGGCGCCAATAGAGGCAGACGGCCAGCATTATCGGTAACGGTTTCATAAGCGATACAGGTTGCACCAGAGGTCATCAAATCATGGGTCTGCGGTCGATCCGGCGCAAGATGCAGATAGGTAAACAGTGTCTGTTCAGGACGCAACATTTGACGCTCCATCGCCAGAGGTTCCTTTACCTTGACGATCATTTCCGCTCTGGCAAAAATCTCTTCAGCTGTTGGCGCAATTTCAGCACCCGCAGCTATATAAGCTTCATCCTCAAAATCGATTGCCACGCCCGCATTTTTCTCAACAAGGACAGTGTGCCCTCGACTCACCAATTCCTGCACAACGGCAGGAATCAAACCAACACGATATTCATGATTTTTTATCTCAGCGGGTACACCGACTAGCATTGTCATTTCCTCTTTTAGGTGTATTAGAGGTCAACCCCAAGCTCTGAACAACCCACTCATCATGCTGTTATTTTTATTGTTAGTCGTTGAGTAGTGATCTCATCTTATGAGACCTCAGCATAAAATGGACACCCTGATAAGTGTCCATTTTTATTCTCACTCTATTACCAACCGGTCACCTCTTTCAATGCTTTACCGATATCAGCAAGACTTCGAACAGTCGTGACTCCAGCATCACTCAGAGCGGCAAATTTATCGTCTGCAGTCCCTTTTCCACCTGAAATAATCGCTCCAGCATGTCCCATTCGTTTACCTGGAGGAGCCGTTACACCCGCAATATAGGCAATCACTGGTTTAGTGACATTCTCTTTAATATAGGTAGCGGCATCTTCTTCAGCTGTTCCACCAATTTCGCCAATCATCACAATCGCTTCGGTACTGTCATCCGCCTCAAACAGCTCCAGAATATCAATAAAGCTTGATCCAGGAATCGAGTCACCACCAATGCCCACGCAAGTGGATTGTCCGAAGCCATAATCGGTGGTCTGCTTGACCGCTTCATAGGTCAACGTGCCTGAACGGGATACAATTCCAACCTTGCCGGGTTTATGGATGTGACCCGGCATAATACCTATCTTGCACTCACCGGGAGTAATAACGCCTGGGCAGTTCGGGCCAATCAGTCTGACGCCCAGTTCATCACATCTTATTTTGCATTGCAGCATATCCAGCGTCGGGATACCTTCAGTAATGCAAACGATTAACGACATGCCGATACCAGCCGCCTCAAGAATAGAATCTTTACAAAATGGCGCAGGCACATAAATAACGGATGCATTTGCACCGGTCTGCTCAACGGCGGTACGCACCGTATCGAACACCGGTAGGCCAAGATGAGTCTGCCCACCTTTACCTGGCGTTACCCCCCCCACCATGCGAGTACCATAATCAATCGCCTGCTCAGAATGGAATGTTCCCTGCGAACCAGTAAAGCCTTGACAAATGACACGGGTTTCTTTGTTGATCAGGATACTCATTGGTCTCCCTCCGCAGCGCTTACTACCTGTTCTGCAGCTTCCGTGAGACTGTTTACCGCTATAATATCCAGACCACTGCCCGCCAGTATTTTAGTGCCTGACTCAGCATTATTACCTTCAAGCCTTACGACAACCGGCACCTCAACACCCACCTCCTTCACCGCACCGATGATTCCTTCAGCAATCAAGTCACAACGCACAATACCCCCGAAGATATTCACCAGAACAGCCTTCACGTTATCGTCAGACAGAATAATTTTGAACGCCTCAGAAACACGCTCTTTGGTGGCGCCCCCTCCAACATCTAGGAAGTTTGCAGGTTGGCCACCATGAAGCTTGATGATATCCATCGTCCCCATGGCAAGACCTGCACCGTTGACCATACAACCAATATTGCCATCCAGTGCAACATAATTCAGATTCCATTGAGCAGCATGCGCCTCACGCATATCCTCCTGGGAGACATCTTGCATTCCTTTAAGCTTGGACTGACGATACATGGCATTACTATCGACATTCATTTTGCCATCCAGACAGAGCAGATCACCCTCTCCAGTTATGACCAGCGGATTAACTTCCAACAAAACCAGATCATAATCGGTAAACAGCCTGGAAAGTCCCATAAATATCTTTGTGAATTGTTTGACTTGTATAGGATTCAGCCCCAACTGAAAGGACAGATCTCGCGCTTGATAGGGTTGGGCACCGGTCAGAGGATCAATCGTAGCCTTAATGATTTTTTCCGGTGTCTCTGCCGCAATCTTTTCGATATCCATCCCACCTTCAGTCGATGCCATGAAGACGACGCGACGTGTTGCTCGGTCGATGACAGCACTCAAATAAAGCTCACGGACTATGTCGATACACGATTCGACCAGAACACAGTTAACCGGTTGACCTCGTTCATCGGTCTGATTGGTCACCAGACGATGACCCAGCCACTGTTTGGCAAAAGCATGAATTTCCTCTTCACTATTGACCAGCTTAACGCCACCCGCTTTGCCACGCCCACCAGCATGCACCTGTGTCTTAACCACCCAAGCATCACCGCCGATTTTACCCGCTGCTACAACCGCCTCCTCAGGCGTTTCGCAGACAAAACCGACAGAGACGGGCAGACCATACTCCTTAAAAAGCTGCTTGGCCTGATATTCGTGCAAATTCATGCTCTTGACCCTTTCCAAAATAATTCGATGATTTACTACTTGGTAGGCTCTTGGACCTTACCGTTGACATCTAAAAGCGAAAGACGCTTTGCTCGATACTATTATTTATTACAATGGCTATTTATTACAACGGCTATCACAATTGCGAACAACAAAAACCACCATCAATCCGGTCAATCTATCGCACTTGTGGTTATCGTTTTTTACGGTTGGCAATGTGAATGGCATGCCCATCAACCGCCAAAGCCGCCTCGTGAAGCGCTTCACTAACCGTGGGATGCGAGAACATCGTCAACGCCAGATCTTCAGAAGTAGCGGCAAATTCCATGGCGATTGCGCCCTGCTGTACCAATTCAGCCGCAGCCGGACCAATCACATGAACGCCTAAAATACGATCCGTTTTCTTGTCAGCAATCACTTTGACCATGCCATCCGTATCATTGGCTGCCATTGCACGACCACTGGCGACAAATGGGAACGTACCCACTTTGTACTCTTCCGCCGTAACTTTGATCTCTTCTTCCGTCTTTCCAACCCAAGCAATTTCAGGATGAGTGTAAATAACAGAAGGAACGAGATCATAATTAACTTGGACTGGCTGACCCGCAATTAGTTCAGCGACCATGACACCTTCTTCAGAACCTTTGTGCGCCAACATGGGACCACGAACCACATCACCGATAGCATAAACAGTGGAAATCTCTGTCCGGCACTGCTCATCGACAACAATGAAGCCTCGTTCATCCTGCTTAACACCAGAATCAGGTGCGATCAGATTGTCAGTTAACGGTCGACGACCAACCGCAACGATCAGTTTATCAAACACTAGGGTATGCTCTTTGCCGCTCTGATCAATGTATTTAACGGTCACTTCTCTACCGTCAACATTGGATTTGGTCACACGCGCACTCAGACGAATATCCAGCCCCTGCTTCTTAAGAATCTTGGACGCTTCCTTGGCAATCTGCTGGTCTGCTGCGGCCAAGAAAGAGTCCTGAGCTTCAAGAACGATCACTTCCGAGCCCAGACGAGCCCAGACACTACCCAGTTCAAGCCCGATGACGCCAGCACCAATGACACCCAAACGCCCAGGAACCTCTTGAAAATCCAGTGCACCGGTGGAATCAACAATACGATTTTCTGTTATCGGAGCGGGCGGAATTTCGACAGGAACAGAACCCGTTGCAATGACAACATTCTTCGTATCCAGTATCTGACTTGAGCCATCAGCAACGGTCACCTTGACCTGTGTTCCTGACAGAACAGTGCCAGTACCCTGAACCAAGGTAACGCCATTCGCCTTGAACAGACCGCCAACGCCTTGGGTGAGATTGCCGACAATTTTATCCTTACGCTTAATCATCGCAGGCACATCAATATCTACCTCACCGGTAGTAATGCCGTGCACACCAAAATACTTTTTGGCTTCGTAATATTTATAGGAGCTGTCAAGTAGCGCCTTTGAAGGTATACAGCCAACATTCAGGCAGGTTCCGCCCAGTTTTACTTTACCTTGATCATCCACCCACTTTTCGATACAGGCCGTTTTGAGACCCAATTGAGCTGCACGAATGGCGCAGACATAACCCGCAGGTCCTGAACCTATAATCACCACGTCGAATTGTTCAGCCATATCGCTTTCCCGGATTTAAGACAGTTAACTGGAAGCGGTTGATATCGTCTCCAACAAAAAACAATCAGATATCGAGTAACATGCGCGCAGGATCTTCCAGCAAATTTTTCACCGTCACGAGGAAGCCTACGGCCTCCTTGCCATCGAGCAAACGGTGATCGTAGGAGAGCGCAAGATACATCATGGGAAGCACAACCACTTCACCATTGACAGCCATAGGACGCTCTTGAATCTTATGCATGCCGAGAATCGCCGACTGTGGCGGATTCAGAATAGGAGTTGAGAGTAATGATCCAAACACACCACCGTTGGATATCGTAAAGGTTCCCCCCGTCATCTCTTCAATGGAGAGTTTTCCTTTCATGGCCTTTTGACCATATTCCCTGATACTTAATTCAACATCAGCAAGGCTCATATATTCAGCATTACGAAGCACCGGTACCACCAACCCTCGGTCACTGGATACCGCGACGCCAATATCCTGATAACCATGATAAACGATATCATTACCATCAATAGACGCATTGGCCATAGGATGACGTTTGAGTGCTTCAACACAGGCCTTCACGAAAAAAGACATGAAGCCCATTTTAACACCATGTTGCTTCTCAAATAGCTCCTTATACTGAGCACGAAGTCCCATGATCGGCTTCATGTTGACTTCATTAAATGTCGTCAGCATAGCAGCAGACTGCTGAGCCTCAACCAGTCTCTCAGCGATACGAGCTCTCAGGCGGGTCATAGGAACGCGTTTTTCCACTCGCTCACCGTCAAAGCCCGGAACCGGTGCTCCCGACACGGCCGTTTTTGGTGCAGGCTTTTCGGCTGAAGCCGTAGTATCTGACGCCACATGATTAATGACATCTTCCTTCGTAACACGACCCCCTTTGCCAGTACCAGACATTGCACCGTGATCAAGGCCATGTTCATCAGCCATGCGGCGAGCTGCTGGACTGAGAGGCGCAGAGCTCTCCGTCGTCGCACCAGAAGAGTGAGCTGGTGACGATACCGTTTCGACAGTCGGTTCCGGCACAACACCGACCCCTCCTTCTTCAAAAATACCAATCAACTCTTCACTAGCAATCGTCTCCCCTTCGGCCTTCAGCACTTCTTTGAGAACGCCATCAACAGGTGCCACGATCTCAAGAACGACCTTATCGGTTTCTATATCAACAAGCAGTTCATCACGAACGCACACTTCACCGGGCTGTTTATGCCAAACGGAAATGGTGCCGTCTGCTACAGATTCCGGGAATGTAGGTGCTTTTATTTCAATGGCCATGTCTATTTAGCTCCTTGAGCTACTCTATTTTAATACTGCCTCAGTGAAGACCCAGCGCACTCGCTACCAGTTTTTGTTGCTGCTCCGTATGGATAGACATATATCCACATGCCGGTGCGGCAGAAGCATCACGTCCAGCATATTGTAGCTGTATCTGTTTATTGCTGTGCTGAGCAATGGCACGGTGCATATGGTGCTGACTGCAGTACCAAGCACCCTGATTCATAGGCTCTTCCTGACACCAAACAACCGAGGTTAAATTGGGATAGCCCTTTATCAAATCATCCAGCTCTTCTTGAGGGAATGGATAAAGTTGCTCAATACGTATAATGACCACATGATCCATCAATTCCGTTCTGCGTTTTTCCAGCAGATCGTAATAGACCTTACCACTACACATCACCAGCCGAGTAATCGTCGCTACATCATGAGCATCGACTTCGGGAATCAGCGTACAAAATGAACCCTCCGCCAACTCTTCCAGAGAAGAAATAGCCAATTTATGTCGAAGAAGACTTTTAGGTGTGAATACGACCAACGGTTTTCTAAGCAGCCTCAAAACCTGTCTTCGTAACATATGAAAAATTTGGGCGGGCGTCGTTGGGACACAAACCTGAATATTATGCTCAGCAGATAGCTGAAGAAAACGCTCTAGACGAGCTGAGGAGTGTTCAGGCCCCTGGCCTTCATATCCATGTGGCAGTAACATCGTCAAACCACACAATCGATCCCATTTATGCTCACCACTGGCAATAAACTGGTCAATCACCACCTGGGCACCATTAGCAAAATCACCAAACTGAGCCTCCCAGATCACCAAATGATTGGGCACAGTGGTCGCATAGCCATATTCAAACGCTAACACAGCCTCTTCCGATAAAATGGAATCATAAATCTCAAGCTTCGACTGATCATCAGAAACATGAGCCAGCGGAACCCACGTTGCGCCATCTTTCTGGCTATGCAAGACAGCATGACGATGAGAGAATGTGCCTCGTCCTACATCCTGTCCTGTCATCCGGATCCCATACCCCTCTTTCAAGAGAGTTCCATAAGCCAGTATTTCAGCCATTCCCCAGTTAACCGGTAGCGCTCCAGCCGCCATCTTTTTGCGGTCATCCAGCATTTTCCCCACCTGCCGCTGAGCAACAAAACCTTCTGGGGTCTCACAAACTTTCTGGCCCAGCGCTTGAAGTGTTCCCAACGCAACACGAGTATCATGACACGCCGTCCACTTAGAATCCAAGTACGGCGCCCAATCGACGTACAACTCTCCGTTAGACTGTTTTATCAGACTTTTAACAACATGCTGGCCATTATCAAGCGCATTGCGATAATCTTCTACGAATTTTGTGTCCTGCTGTTCGGAGAGCACAGCCTGCGACAGCAACTTGCCTGCATAAAGGATTCGAGTTGTTTTCTGCGCCTTGATTTTTTGGTACATCATAGGCTGAGTCGATGATGGCTCATCCGCTTCGTTATGACCACGACGCCGATAGCAGACCAGATCTATGACAATATCCTTTTTGAACTCCATGCGATAATCCATCGCCATCTTTGTGACAAAGATCACCGCTTCAGGATCATCACCATTCACGTGCAAAACAGGTGCACCAACCATTTTTGCAACATCAGTACAATATTCTGTCGAACGCATATCATCACGACGACTGGTGGTGAATCCTACTTGGTTATTGATAACAATATGGACAGTACCGCCCGTATGGTAGGCGCGAGTCTGTGATAGCTGAAAGGTTTCCATGACAACGCCTTGACCGGAAAATGCCGAATCACCGTGTAAGGAGATCGGAACGACAGACTCTCTTTTCGTGTCACGTCTACGATCTTGCCTAGCTCTGACCGAGCCTTCTACTACTGGACTGACAATTTCAAGGTGAGAGGGATTGAAAGCCAGCACCAAATGAATCCCACCCCCTGGCGTCATGACATTAGAAGAGAATCCCTGATGATACTTCACATCACCCGAACCATTTGCAGCCATTTTCTTCCCTTCAAACTCATCAAACAGTTCTGACGGGTTTTTACCAAGAATATTAACGAGTACATTCAATCGTCCACGGTGCGCCATGCCAATAACGATTTCACGGGTACCGTAAGTTCCTGCCCGCTGTATCAACTCATCCAGCAACGGAATCAGTGATTCACCGCCCTCAAGGCCAAATCGCTTGGTACCCGGATACTTTGTGCCTAGATATTTTTCCAAACCTTCAGCAGCTGTCAGCCTCTCAAGCAGATGATGTTTGGCATCAACCGTAATCGCCGGACTTGATTGCACGCTCTCCAAACGCTGCTGGAACCAGCTACGTTGCTGAGTATCAATAATGTGCATAAATTCAGCACCCACACTACCGCAGTAAGTGTGCTTTAGAAGCTGAACGATCTCCCTCAACGATGCCTCGTTTTTGTCAATACACAGAGAGTCCGTCTGGTATTCTGTATTGAGATCTGCATCACTCAAACCATGATACTCAAGCGTCAAGTCGGGCACGACCTCACGCGCCATAATACCCAGTGGATCAATATTGGCACTCTGATTTCCACGAACTCGATAAGCATAAATCAACCGAAGAACAAGCATCTGCTTTTGTTCATGCTCACTGCTGACAACACCTTCACCCATCGAAGTTGGGCGGGGTCGATGACGAGCAAGCTGGAGGAAAATATCACGTATTGCAGAATGAGAGACATCAGGATTCTGGGAATCGGCCACCTGAGGTAGTCGTGAAAAATAGTCACGCCACTCTTCCGACACAGTGTTGGGATCAAGGAGATAGCTCTCATATAGCTCTTCAACATATGCAGCGTTCCCCCCGGATATATGAGCCGAACGCCACATCCGCTGCATCACACCTTCTTGCATTGTCCTGTAACCCCAATCAATTGGGTCACTATCTGATGCCGAAACCGGAGATCAGCATCGAGTAAATGCTGCTACACATGCTGTTCTCCTCAGATAGTCCGAGTGCTGCCCGGTCACCCTTTTTAGTTAAAATATTTAACTGGCTGACAGATCAATCCTCCCGACAAAACAACAATGAAGGAACAATTGATAATAAAACAGCCCCTAGTTGAACGCCTATCTAGACAAATATCAGTCGGATAAATACAGCCATCCGAACTGTACAAATTCACGCATCCATTATCGATATTATTAACGTCGATAGCCACTCATAAAATAAAACGACTCATCTAATTCGGCAGTTGACGAAAGAGACCTTTGCAGTCGCCTACCGTTAAATAGCACTGTTTAGCAACATATTACGAATTTTACCGATCGCCTTTGTAGGGTTAAGTCCTTTTGGACAAACGCTAACACAGTTCATAATGCCCCTGCAACGAAACACACTAAAAGGGTCATCGAGAGCTGCCAGTCGTTCCTCAGTGGCTTCATCACGACTATCTACGAGGAATCGATAAGCCTGCAACAAACCGGAAGGCCCTACAAATTTATCTGGATTCCACCAAAATGAAGGACAAGAAGTGGAACAACACGCACAAAGAATACACTCATACAGACCATCTAACTTGCTACGCTCTTCAGGCGTCTGTAATCGTTCGATCGCTGGCGGCGGCGTATCATTGATAAGATACGGCTTTATCTTTTCATACTGTTTGTAGAAAAGCCCCATATCCACCACAAGGTCACGAATAACGGGCAATCCAGGGAGAGGCCTCAGCACCAACCTCTCTTTACGTACTGCCTCAGACAGTGGAGTAATACACGCCAACCCACTGATCCCACTGATACTCATACCATCAGAACCACAAACACCTTCGCGGCAGGATCGTCGATAAGAGAGCCCCGAATCCTGCTCTTTCAGCAGATTCAGAACATCCAGAACCATCAGATCCTTACCTTCAGGAATTTCAAGCTTGAAATCCTGCATATACGGAACACTATCACTGTCCGGATTATAGCGGTACACACTCACAGTTAGCGTCATAATATTCCCCTCACCTTAATATGTACGGATTTTAGGCGGGAACGGCTCCATGCTTTTTGGAGCAAAGTTCACATCCCGCTTGCCAATTCGCTTGTCAGCAGGGAAATAGATAGAGTGCTTGAGCCAATTTTCATCATCACGCTCCTGGAAATCGTTTCGGGCATGCGCTCCACGGGACTCTTTGCGCTCTTCGGCGGCAACCGCTGTTGCATAGGCAACCTCATAGAGGTTTTCCAACTCAAGCGCCTCAATACGAGCGGTATTAAATGTCTGGCTTTTATCTTCAAGATGCAAATTTGTGAGTCGCTGTCCGATCTCATTCAGCATACCCAAACCTTTCTGCATACTCTCACCTTCACGGAAAACACCAAAATAGAGTTGCATAGTACTCTGCAACTCTTTTCGTAATTCCGCAACACTCTCACCCGATGTCGATCGATTTAATCGATTCAATCGGCTCATCGATTGATCAAGATCGGTCTCACTGGCATCCATACTGTTAAAGCCTTCTTTGACGTTCTGCCCAATATGCAAGCCCACCGCCCGACCAAAGACGATCAGATCCAGCAGTGAGTTACCACCCAGACGATTGGCGCCATGCACCGACACACAAGCAGCTTCACCACAAGCATAGAGCCCGTCGATCACCTTATCAGTACCATCTACATTCTGCGATAAAGCTTGCCCAGCCACATTGGTCGGAATACCGCCCATCATATAGTGACAGGTCGGCACAACAGGGATAGGCTCTTTAGCAGGATCAACATGAGCAAACGTTCGAGACAACTCACAAACACCCGGCAACCGGAGATTCAGAGTCTCCTCTCCCAGATGATCAAGCTTGAGCAACACATGATCTTTGTCAGGTCCACAACCCCGCCCCTCAAGGATTTCAATGACCATTGAACGCGCAACCACATCACGACCGGCCAGATCTTTAGCGTTAGGGGCATAGCGCTCCATAAAACGCTCACCCTGACCATTCACCAAATAGCCGCCCTCACCTCGACACCCTTCCGTCACCAGCGTACCAGCGCCATAAATACCGGTCGGATGAAACTGCCACATCTCCATATCCTGTACAGGGAAACCTGAACGGAGAGCCATACCAACCCCGTCCCCCGTATTGATAAGCGCATTGGTTGTCGACTGATAAATCCGTCCCGCACCACCCGTGGCAAGTACGGTCGCTTTCGCCTTCATATGAACGGTTTCGCCCGTTTCAATACAAATAGCAATAACACCCACCACTTGGTCGCTCTGATTTTTTACAAGATCAGTGGCATACCACTCATTAAAAAAGCTCGTTCCGCCTTTAAGATTTGCTTGATGCAACGTATGCAATAACGCATGTCCTGTACGATCCGCTGCCGCACAGGTTCTCGCTGCCTGCCCCCCATCACCAAAGTTTTTGGATTGACCACCAAAAGGACGCTGATAGATTCGACCCGTTTCAGTCCGAGAGAAGGGCATTCCCATGTGTTCTAGTTCAAAGACAGCCTGCGGACCCACAGAACACATGTACTCAACGGCGTCTTGATCACTAATATAATCAGACCCCTTCACGGTGTCGTACATATGCCAACGCCAATCATCATTGGGGTCTGCACTGGCAATCGCACAGGTAATTCCACCCTGAGCAGAAACCGTGTGTGAACGTGTGGGAAAGACCTTGGTAACGCAGGCTGTCTTCAGCCCTAATTCGGTTAACTGAAGCGCCGCACGCATACCAGCACCACCGCCACCAACAACAACGGCATCAAAAGACAGTGTTCGTATTCCGGCCATAAATCATAACCCCCAGAGGATCTGGATACCCCAGACCACAAAACTGAACATCGCAACACCGCAGAGCGCCTGAAAAGAGAATCGAACCAATAACGCTGCGCTACCCAGCGCTTTTTCTGTCAAATAGTCAGTAGCAATTGTCCACATACCGACCCATGCATGCCCCACCAAAGCCAACAACGCCATCATGGTAAACACTCGCATAAAGGTGTGCTGGAAGAGTTCGCTCCACTGTTCAAAACCGATACCAGGATTCACCACCAGATAGATCGTCAGAAAAAGAGAGTAAACAGCCAGTACGATCGCCGTAACACGCTGCATCACCCAGTCAGATAGCCCGCTACGCGATAAGTTTGTTACATTTGTTACCATACCCACACCCCCGCAAGAACAATCATGACAACGGATACAGCAATAGTCAGTTTGGCTCCCACAACGCCAGACGCTTTACCTTCACCGATTCCAATATCCATGAAAAGATGCTTCACACCCGCCACAAAATGATAGGCAAGTGCAGAGAGAATCCCCCACACAATAAACTTGGCCAGAGGATGCTGCAAACACTCATTCAAATGCTCAAAACTTTCTTCTGAGCCAAGCGATAAATCCAGCCCAAAAAGAAGAAAGGCGATCCCGAAAAACAGGATGATACCTGAGACCCGATGAAGAATTGAGGTATAGGCTGGCAATGGCAACCTTATCGTTGTTAAATCGAGGTTGACGGGTCTTTTTCTATTCACGAATAATCTACCTAACTGGTCCGGCAAGGACATTTTTCACTGAATTTATTGAGTTAACTGAAGATGGCAATCACTTGCCAGCCCCCGACTAGCCAAGCCAAAATTTATAGCTTCACAGTATAAACATCTCATTTCTTAATTACAACGATCATTAAAAACCCTTAAAAAAAAGAGCGTCTTTCAAAAAAGTTCAGCTAACCGCCACACGAAGAGTTGCCATTTAATCAGCAAAAACACAGCTCTGCATAATGACTCAATAATAGCGAACGCTTTCACTTTGCTACGAACCTATCACAGTAAAAACAACTGTCAACGTACAATATCAATCAAGATTCATCACCGCAACCTTCATGACCACGGCATCAGCACCACACCACCACACCACCGCACCACCATTACATTGCCATTTGGGATGGGTCACCCAGTCATTCAAGACAGTATTGATCAAAGAATTCAGACGTTTGACAAAAACGGCGGGCCTTCTTATAGTTGAGCCGGCGTCACATTTTAAGTTAAGTTAAGTTAAGTTAAGAGACATTTTAAGAGACATTGGATCTGTTGGCATCATTGATAAAACAGCCAACGCCATCAATCGAAAAAATAACCCAAAACAAAATAACCAAAATTAGTATTTAAAGTATTAACAGGAGTCCATATGAGTGAGAAGTTTGCGCGGCTGACCATTGATGGTTCTGATGTCACTATTGAGCTTCCCGTTCTCAGTGGAACCTTGGGGGCAGATGTCATTGACATCCAGCAACTCACTAGCAATGGCTACTTCACCTATGATCCAGGCTTTGTATCCACTGCATCCTGTGAATCAAAAATAACATTCATTGATGGCGAAAAAGGGATTTTGCTTCATCGCGGATATCCGATTGAGCAACTGGCCGAGCATTCTGACTTTCTGGAAGTCATCTATCTCCTTCTCTACGGAGAGCTGCCCGACCCCCAGCAAAAAGCCTCATTCGGCACGACCATTCTGCGACACACCATGGTTCATGAGCAAATGCTGGAGATGCTGAAAGGCTTTCGGCGTGACGCCCATCCAATGGCCATTATCTGCGGATTAATCGGAGCACTAGCCTCCTTCTATCACGACGCCCTAGACATCACTAACGAACATCATCGTGAAGTGACAGCCTATCGACTCGTATCCAAAATGCCGACACTGGCAGCCATGGCATACAAGTTTTCCATCGGCCAGCCCTTCATCTATCCTCGAAACGATCTCTGCTACGGTGGCAACTTTCTACACATGATGTTTGCTACCCCCTGCGAGGATTATCACGTTAGCCCGGTTCTCGCTCGGGCGATGGATCGAATATTCCTGCTCCATGCCGACCATGAGCAAAACGCATCAACCTCTACCGTCCGACTGGCGGGCTCCAGTGGCGCCAACCCCTTTACCTGCATTGCTGCTGGCGTTGCCGCCCTCTGGGGACCAGCTCATGGTGGCGCCAATGAAGCGGTTCTCAAAATGCTGGATGAGATCGGCGACGAAAAGCATATCGATCAGTTTATCGCCAAGGCCAAGGATAAAGAGGATCCCTTCCGTTTAATGGGCTTTGGCCATCGAGTCTATAAAAACTTCGACCCTCGCGCCAAAGTGATGAAAGAGAGCTGTGACGAAGTGCTAAGCGAACTAGGACTAGCTGACGATCCGATACTCAAGATCGCCAAACGCCTAGAAAAAATCGCCCTTGAGGATGACTATTTCATCAGCAAGAAGCTCTATCCAAACGTCGATTTTTATTCTGGTATCATTCTCAAAGCGCTCGGCATACCCACAGAAATGTTTACGGTCATCTTTGCTATAGGTCGGACACCAGGCTGGATTGCCCATTGGCATGAGATGATCAGTGGCTCTTATCGCATTGGTCGCCCACGCCAACTCTATACTGGACCCAAATCTCGCGACTATCCGATCGACAATAAGTCCTGAGTTTTCACCCAGAAAGACCATTGTATGTGACGTTTTCTATCAAAAAACTCTTTTTTTCTAGCGTATCGCCTGCTGTCACCAGCAGCGGCTAGATGATGGATTGGTAGATCCCATACATAAAAACTGTTTCGATAAAAAACTGTTTCAATAAGGAGTTGCTATGGAATGGCTCATGAACCCTCAAGCGTGGATGTCGCTTGTCACGCTAGTTGCTCTTGAGATCGTTCTTGGTATCGACAATATCATCTTTATCAGTATTCTTACCGATAAACTGCCAGAGCATCAGCGTCAGAAAGCTCGGACTATCGGCCTGCTACTGGCCATGTGCACCCGCATACTGTTGTTGTTATCGATCACCTGGGTCATGCAACTCACCCACACCCTTTTTAGCTTATTTCACTACGACGTATCCGGCAAAGATCTCATTCTTATCACAGGCGGTTTATTTCTGCTCGCCAAAAGCACTCTTGAGATCCATGAATCGATGGAACATGACAGCAACACGTCATCCAACACCGGCTCTTCTCGCTTTATGATGGTATTGGTTCAAATTGCTATTCTAGACATCGTTTTTTCACTCGATTCCGTCATCACAGCCGTTGGCATGGCTGACCATGTTCCCGTGATGATCATTGCAATTATCATAGCCGTTGTGGTCATGCTGTTCGCAGCCAAGCCCATTGGGATATTTGTCGATCAGCACCCCACTCTGAAAATGCTGGCACTCAGCTTTTTGATACTGGTCGGCGTATCACTGATTGGTGAAGGTCTCTCCTTCCATATACCAAAAGGTTATATTTACTTTGCAATGGTTTTCTCTCTCTGCGTCGAAATGATTAACATTAAGATTCGCCACCGACACGCAGCCACCCAATCACCGCCAAAGAGCAGTGCTAAAGAGTAGCACTCTCTATAAAAACAGGCTTTCAGCCATTTCATGCAGTAACCTTGTCATAATCCTCATATAATCGAACTTTTCGCAAGGCTACCATCTGATGAACGATGCTCCAAACATCCAATGGATCGCTGACAACAACAGTCTTGCACAGGCTTGTCAGACATGGCAGACGCATTCTTACTTGGGTCTCGACACCGAATTTATCCGTACCAACACGTTCTATCCTATTCCTGGCCTGATTCAGGCGGGTTACGATGATGATATCGTACTGATTGACCCTCAAGCCATCACCGACTGGACACCCCTTCGTGACATTTTTGAAAATCATGACATCGTCAAGGTGATGCACGCAGCAAGCGAAGATCTCGAGGTTTTCTTGCAATTGCTAGAGATCCTTCCCACACCCATTTTTGATACACAGCTGGCGGCTTCATTTCTCGGTACGGACCATTGCATGGGCTACCAGCGCCTGATTGAACGACTTCTCGCTATCAACCTGGCGAAAGATCAAACCCGCTCTAACTGGCTAGCACGCCCCCTGACGGATCATCAAATCCGATATGCTGCGCTGGATGTTTTTTATCTGAACCGTATCTATCCGATCCTGTCGAACCAGCTGAAAACTCAGCACCGCCTAGAGTGGCACAAGGAAGACTGTGCACAATTAATTCAATCAGCCCGTCTGAAGGCTCTCCCCGACGAAGCTTGGCGCAATGTTAAACGGGCATGGAAACTCAATCCTCGTCAACTGGCCGCTCTACGAGCTATCTACGCCTTTAGGGAGCAAACTGCCAAGAAGAGTGATGTCCCCCGAAACAAGGTGATACCGATAGGCAGTCTCTGGACTCTCGCCCGCTTTCAGCCCGACAGTCTCGATCAGCTGAAACGCATTGAACGAATGACACCCGTCTGTATCAGGCTCCATGGAGAGGCCATTCTTACCTGTATCCGTGAAGCACAGACATTGCCAGAATCAGCACTACCAGACCCCCTTCCCACCCCCTTACCCAGTCAAGTCAAGCCTTGGATTGAAGCGATCCGCGACTACTGCATCACACAAATAGAAACGCTTGGTATTGCCCGTGAGCTCATACCGATCAAATATCTGGCCAATGGTATGGTCAGAGAATATATGACCTCAGGAGAATTTACAGTGCCTGAAATGCTCTTGGAAACACTGAGCAACTGGCGCAAAGAGTTCTTACTCGAGGGTGGCCTCATTGAACACCTGAACACTCTACAGAAACAGTCGCAGGAGTAATGCAGTGAAACTGATAGTATCCATCTATAGAAGTTCAGCCAATGATGAAATGTATCTTTACGTGGACAAGCAAAAAGGAGTGAGCGCCGCACCAGAGGGGCTGATGAAGCCCTTCGGCAAACCGATACACATCATGGATATGCTACTGACACCAGAGCGGAAACTGTCACGGGAAGTGTGCGCCAAAGTCATGGATAATATCCAGTCACAAGGCTATCACCTACAAATGCCCCCTGCTGACAATAGCTACCGACAAATCCTGCCTGAAAAATAAAAGCGATCACTGCGTTTCATTAACGTGTTTATTCAACAAAAGATTAAAACACTCGTCTACATTACAAAAACGAGCCGCGTTATGTGTTCAGGACGCATCGCCATTTACTTACTTTTTACCCCCAGATATTGACCTTGTGACCGTTACTGGCTGTTACAATGTAATCTCCGGTGGGGCTTGAGCCAACATACTCCTCACTTTCAACACACGTGAAAGTAGCTTTTTCTTTCCACTGATTACCAACAAGCTCCAAGGTTTTGGTCATGCCATCAGAATCACTGACTGTTACAATGCGTTCTCCATCGATGCTGACTATGGCTGCGCTTATATTGCTGGTTTTGGCCATGCCATCAGAATCACTGACTGTTACAATGCGTTTTCCATTGAGGCTGAATATGGCTGCGCTTATCCTGCTAGAATGCTTAATGGTGGCTTGTTTTTTCCATTCCTCACCAACAAACTCCCAAACTCCTGCGCTGTTACTCTCATCGACTGCCACAATGTGATGCCCAGCGGGGCTGAAACTGGCAAACCCTAGGTTCATACGCTTCATACCTTTATAGGTACAATTATCAAAAGTGGTTTCTTCTTGCCATTCCTCACCAACAAGCTTCAGGATTCTGATCATGCCATCATCAGTGCCTGTTACAATGCGCTTTCCGTCGGGGCTGAAGCTGGCACTGCCCACAACGTGATCATGCTGAATGGTGGCTTTTTTCTTCCATCCTTCCTGACCAATCTCCCAAATTTGTGCGGTGCGATCGTCACTGGCTGTTACAAGGTACTTTCCATTGGGGCTGAAGCAGGCAGTGTTTATCCAGAAATCATGCCTAATGGCGCCTTGGTTACACCATTTTCCCTCAACAAGCCCCCAGAGTTGGGCGATATTACTGCAAGGGATTATTATAAGATGCTTTTCATCAGGGCTGACGCTGATACTGTTTGTGCTTATCCAACCAGAATTCTGAATGATGGCTTTTTCTTGCCATTTCTCACCAGCAAGCTCAAAGATTTTGGCGCTCTGATTGTCAAGGGCTATTATAAGTTGCTTTCCATTGGGGCTGAATATGACATCCAACACATCGATATTAGTCTGAATGGTGGCTTCCTCTTGCCATTCTCCATTAACACGCCCATAGATTCTGATGCCGTCATTGACACAGGCTGTTACAAGGCGATCTTCATTGGGGCTGAAGATGGCTTTTCGCACAACTCCAGGATGATTGAGAGTCGCTTTTTCTTGCCATTTACCACGATCAAGCTCACAGATTTTGACGGTCTGATCGGCACTGGCTGTTACAAGGTACTTTCCGGAGCGGCCAAAATAGATACTCTTCAGATATCCAGAATGCTGGATGGTAGCTTTTTTTTCCCATTTCCCATCAACCAAAAATGGAGCAGTGGTGTCGTCCGGAATACTATCAACATAATACTCCATAGTTGCTTCTGTTTGTTTATTAGCATTAGCGCTTTTCACCACCGTCACTTTATCATTAGCGCCTAACGCTCCCGCCATTTGACGACAAATCCAGCGTCCATTAGGTCGACGTTGGTCAATATCAGACGCTTTTTTACCATCGGCGCAGGGGGGAACCAAATAGATCTGCCGCCCAACATCTTGATCTGTTCTTAATTTTACTACTGCATCAAGATACAGTCGTCTCAGCGTCTCATCTGTCTCTTTATTCGAATCTATAGGTATCACTACAATTTTATTAATATTCATCTCATTATGCCCCTTTATATGAATGACAGATACTTCACCTTTTTTTGGCTTATTCTGCTTCATTAGGGATTCTAAATCTTGATTAGGCATATTTTTTTTCAATATATCAAGTGCTGTACCACTCTCTATAGTAGGCCATGAATTCAAAGAGGGGCCAGGTATCACGAGCACATTACCATCACTACCAGAGGCATTATTCAAAACAGTCAACAAATCATCATGTACAACTCTGAAATCACCACAAGTACGTACAGATCTATCGTTGATAAAGCTATTGCCAGCATTATTTTTATTAAGGTGTTTATTCAACAAAAGATTAAAACACTCGTCCACATTACAAAAATGAATCAGTCGAGCCAACCAAAATACACCTTTCCAAAAACATGCACTTTGACCACAACCTTTTGACTTTGTAAATATTGTTAAAGAAATAGACTCCCTTAAAGATAATTTTCCATCAGACTCCATACACACCCCATCTCTGCAATAGATAAAATAAACAAAAGCCCAATTTAACAATTAAAATTTAATGTATTTATACTAACTCATCAAAATTTTGACAGCGGATATTAGACAACAGTCATATTTGACAACGATATATTTAACATGTTCAACTTTATTTTTTATTCTGCTTGCCAATCAACAAATTTGACCAATCATCGACGGCTATAAAGCAGGCTTAATCTGGAGGCATAGCAGCTATTGTTACGCTCAACGCGCCTTACTGGCGAGGGATGCAAAGACAATGAAAGGAAAAACTGTTATTGCTAGCCGCATTATGTTCTCAGGACGCATCGTCATTTACTTACTTTTTAGCCCCCAGAGCTTGACGGTGTTATCGTCACTGACTGTTACAATGTAATCTCCGGAGGGGCTGAAACTAACATTGCTCAGGCCCACACCCTCAGAATGCTTGAGAGTGGCTTTTTTTTGCCATTCCTCACCAACAAGCCCCAAGATTTTGGCCGTGCCATCATCACCGACTGTTACAATGTGCTTTCCGTCGGGGCTGAAACTGACACTGGTCACACCGTAAGAATAGCGAATGGTGACTTTTTTCTTCCACTTTCCCTTAACAATCTCCCAGATTTGGGCCGTTTTATCGCTACTAACTGTGACAAGGTACTTTTCGTCGGGGCTGAAACAGGCATGATTGATCCAGCCATCATGCTTAATGGCGACTTTTTTATGCCATCCTGTCTTAAACTCCCGGATTTCGGCGTTATCATTATCATTACTGATTATTAAAAGGTAATTTCCGGTGGGGCTCAATATGGCACTGCACACATTCCAATAATACTCGATCTCGACTGTTTTCTTCCACTTTCCCTTATCAAGATTAAAGATTTGGATGGCCTCATCCATAGCGGCTATTACAAACTGCTTGCCGTCAGAGCTAAAATTGACATATTCTATCCAGCTATCATGCCGAAGGACTCTATCTTCCTGCCATTCTCCCTTAACAAGCTTCCAGATTTGGGCGGTATTATCGTCACTGCTTGTTACAAAGTACTTTCCGTCAGGGCTGAAGATGGCACTGTTCACATTGTCAGAATGCTTGATGGTGGCTTTTTTCTTACATTTTCCCTCAACAAGCTCCCAGATTTGGGCGATGTTATCGTCACTGACAGTTACAAAGTGCTTTCCATCGGAGCTGAAGCAGGCATTAATCAGACCTACAGAATGATCGAGAGTAGTTTTTTCATGCCATTCATCACCAACAAGCTCACAGATTTTGGCGGTCTTATCGGCACTGGCTGTTACAATGTAATGTCCGTCTGGGCTGAATATGGCAGTCTCCACATCGTCAGAATGCTGAATGGTAGCTTTTTCTTGCCATTCCCCATCAACCCTAAATTGAGCAGTGGTGTCGTCCGGAATATTATCAACATAATACTCCGTAGTTGCTACTGTTTGCTTATTCGCATTAGCGCTTTCCACCACCATCACTTTATCATTAGCGCCTAACGCTCCAGCCATTTGACGACAAATCCACCATCCATTAGCTCGACTTTCCTCAATATCATCAGACGCTTTTTTAGCATCGAGGTAGGGGGCAACCAAATAGACCTGCCGCCCAATGTCTTGGTCTGTTTTTAATTTTACTACCGCATCAAGATACAGTCGTCTCAGCGTCTCATCTGTCTCTTCATTCGAATTTATAGGCATCACTACAATTTTATTAATATTCATTTCATTATGCCCCTTTATATGAATGACAGATACTTCACCTTTTATTGGCTTATTCTGTTTCATTAGGGATTCTAAGTCTTGATTAGGCAGACTTTTTTTCAATATATCAAGTGCTGTACCACTCTCTATAGTAGGCCATGAATTCAAAGATGGGCCAGGTATCACGAGCACATTACCATCATTACCAGAGGCATTACTCAAAACAATCAACAACTCATCATGTGTAACTCTGAAACCACCACAAGTACGCACAGACCTGTCGTTGATAGAGCTATTGCCAGTACTATTTTTATTAAGATGTTTATTCAACAACAAATCAAAACATTCCTCCTCATTACAAAAACAAATCAGTCGAGCTAACCAAAACACACCTTTCCAAAAATATGCACTTTTATCAAAATCTTTTGACTTTGTAAATATGTTTAAAGAAACAGACTCCCTTAAAGATAATTTTCCATCAGATTTCATACATACGATCCATTCAAGTGATAAAATAAATAAAAGTATAATTTAACCATTAAAATCCATTATGTAACATCACGTCCATACCAAACCTCATTACCTTTTAGACAACGATTTATTTAATATGTTCAACTTTATTTTTTCTTATGCTTGCCAATTAGCTAATCTGACCAATCATCGACGGTCATAAAACAGGCTTAATCTGGAGGCGTAGCAGCGATTGTTACGCTCAACGCGCCTTACTGGCGAGGGGGCTGAAGCCAACAATAGCCCACACAGTCAGAACGTTTGAAGCACCAGAGGGCTGATGAAGCACCAGATGGGCTGATGAAGCCCTTCGGCAAACCGATACACATCATGGATAGCTACTGACACCGGAGCGAAAACTGTCACGGGAAGCGTGCGCCAACGTCATGGATAATATCCAGTCACAAGGCTATCACCTACCAATGCCCCTGCCGACAATCGCTACCGACAAATCCTGCCTGAAGAATAAAAAGCGATCACTGCGTCATCAACCTTGCACCACAACGAAAATCGGAAACGAATTGATCAATCAATACCGATGCCATAATACGCTACTGGCGAGCCAGCCTTCCATTACCAGCGATTTTGCCACAATTAGATCGCCAAGGATTGATATCCAGACCACCACGACGGAGATAACGAGCGCCAACCGTCAGCGCTTCTGATCGACACTGCGCCATGATATCCAGAAAAACCCGCTCCACGCACTGCTCATGAAAATCCTGATGCTGACGCATGGCACAGATATATTTCAGTAAGGATTCACGGTCAATTCGTGGTCCACGGTAATCAATGATCAACGTTCCCCAGTCAGGCTGACCTGTCACTGGGCAATTGGATTTGAGCAGATGGCTGTAAAGTGTTTCAGTGATTCGCACATCGTCATCTGCTGGTTTAACAAGGCTACTGTCCAACTCGTAGGTATTAATGGCGACATCCAGGTCATCAACACAGACCCCTTGAATCGCCATCACTCCCCGCCGCTCAAGGTTGCTCAAAGGTACGATCTCTACCCGAACGGGTGCGCCTGCGGCATGACTAAGATCTTTAGCCATAACGGCCTGCACATCAGCCACTGAGTCATAGTGAGTCTGATTAAACGAATTCAGATAAAGCTTGAACGATTTCGATTCGATGATACATTCCGAATCACAGGGAATCGTAAACACAGCCGCAGTGACGATGGGCTTACCACGGACATTCAGCCAAGACAACTCATAGGCATTCCAGATATCCACACCCGTAAAAGGGAGGTGACCGGCCATCAAACCATTGGCCTCCCATTTTGAGACCCTGGCAATCGAATACAGCAAGCCCGCATCGTACTGAGAGATGTAGTCACTACGCTTGCCCAGCGGAGAAATTTTCACGAATTCATGCATAACAACACAGCTTAGTTTCTTAAGCCTTTTCCTGTATTAAGAAGATAAAGACTGTAGCCAAACAATACCATAACGGCCACTCCCATCACCAAAAAGGAAGATCCTAAATTGACCACTCCACGACTGCCGATCAGCCCGTATCGAAATGCGCTAACCTGATAAAGAACTGGGTTTATCAGGGAAAGTTCCTGCCAAAATTCCGGCAATATCCGAACCGAATAAAAAACACCCCCCAAGTAGGTCATCGGTGTAAGGATAAAGGTCGGGACAATGGAAATATCATCGAAAGTACGGGCATAGATGGCATTAATAAAACCGCCCAGAGCAAACAGCGTCGCAGTGAGGAGTACCGTCAGAACTGTCACGCCAATGTCATAAATCTGAAAGTCCACGAAAAAGAGTGAAAGTAGCGTAACGACCAAGGCCACACTCAGTCCACGACAGACCCCACCCATGACAAATCCTATCAGGATAATCCAGTTCGGCACTGGTGAAATCAACAACTCTTCGATACTGCGCTGAAACTTGCTCCCAAAAAAACTGGACACAACATTACCATAGCTGTTGATAATCACCGACATTATGATAAGACCTGGCACGACAAACGTCATGTAATCATAGTCATCCATCTTGCCGATACGGGAACCCATCACACGACCTAATATGACGAAATAAAGCACCATAGTGATTGCCGGTGGCAATAGTGTCTGAGGCCATATCCGGATAAAGCGCCGAATCTCTTTGATGAAAATGGTACAAAACGCAATCCAGTTCTCTCGAATTGGATTGAAATCTCTGTTGCTGATCACACCGATAATCCTGTATTCGTTACTTTTGGACGCTCATGCCGATCAAGAGTTCTTCCAGTCGACTGGCTTTGTTTCTCATACTGACGACCTCAATACCGGAGGCATTCAGTTGCTGAAACAGCCCGTTTAACCCTTGGCCTTTGTTAACGTCTACTTCAAGACAGCTATCATCCACTTTACGCACCACATAGCCAGTAAACTCAAGCAGACTATGGATTGGTTGGCGCGTATCCAATAGAAAGCTCTCTGTCTGCAACGTACCCAGTAGCGTTTTCATACTGGTATTTTCGACAATTATCCCGTGGTTAATTATCGCGATATTGAGACACAACTGCTCGGCTTCTTCCAAGTAATGGGTGGTAAGAATGACAGTGACCCCCTTCTTGTTGATCTCCAGCAGAAATTTCCACAAAGAACGACGCAGCTCAATATCAACACCAGCAGTCGGCTCATCAAGAATCAGCAAGCGTGGCTCATGCACCAGTGCCCGAGCAATCATCAGTCGACGTTTCATCCCCCCAGACAGCATTCGAGACGGTGCACTACGCTTATCCCAGAGTCCCAGTCTTTTGAGGTAGTACTCTGTTTTGATGCGCGCTTCGTTGGCAGGAATACCGTAATATCCCGCATGGGTGATAACGATATTCTCGACTTTCTCAAACTGGTTGAAGTTGATCTCCTGTGGCACCACCCCAAGCTGACGCTTGGCTCGACTCATCTCTGCATCAAGGTCATGACCAAAAATGGAGACCGTCCCGGCACTCTTCCTGACCAGTGATGAGATAATGCCAATAGTAGTCGACTTGCCTGCACCATTCGGCCCCAACAAAGCGAAAAAATCACCTTCCTGTACATCCAGATCAATACCTTTCAGCACATGATGGCCATTATCGTAAGTTTTGTGAAGCTCACAGATTTTCAGTGCCTGAGTCATCTCACCGTCCAAAAAAAATCAGATCGCTATTATCACAGATAATCAGTGACTTTTCGAAAGAATCCATCAATTTTTGAACAAATATATTCTAATATTGAAAAATCCTAGATTGCCAGCATAAGTGACACACTCTTGCCCGATAAAAACTCAATCTTCGAGACACGCTCGATCAGCGTCACAAGATACCCATCTCTTTGATTTTTCTAAGATTCAGCTCCCCATTTGAAAGAATTATTTTAAGTTCGATAAGAGTAGTTAGCAGAGCCTTTGAATAACCTTTTTCATCCTCATATGCAAAAAGACCAAGTTCGTTATTCCAATCTTTCTGATCAATCAATAATCTATAAAGCTCCTGAGCAGGAAAGCCTTAAGTTAACTGATTTGAATCAATATAAGATTGAGCCTTCGATAGCGCTTCTTCAAAGTTACTATTAGCTTCAATAATTCCTTGAAGTTTAGAGGAGCCAAATTTTGATTCAAGCAACTTAATTAATCTTTTATTCAGACTGGATGGTGGTTTAGCCATCTAACTTTCCTTTGATATCATCTCTCTACGGTCAGATTTATTTTTTGAGGCAATCATCTTATTGTATAAAGAAATTTTCCCCTTCACTTGCGAATTGAAAGTGGTGAAATGGGAATGTTCAGCACATAATGTATTTATATTCATGTTAAGTTCTTGTTTGGTAAATGTTATTTTATAGCTACTCGAGCTCAGTAATGGATTGCCAAAAACGCAGTTTGTTTATGTTTATACCACAAAATAATCTACACTTTTGGCAGCGATGTTCTCAATCAATGCTTTCAGTCGACTGCACTAATTGTATTAATCCAGCTTCACGCTCACAGGTTTAGAATTATTTATAAAATTTTCTTTTTTGTGATAGCTTGGCACGATAGCTATCTTACCCTTTGACGTTGTTAAAAACGCACTCAAGCAGGTCATTTATAAACATAAACTCCCTCATTTCGCTTATTTTTACCTAGCCAAAGAATAAAGTTTCCGCTCGTGCAAATCTCTCTTTGTCTTATTAAAAATTTGTATCGAAGGTTTTATTAATGCTATTTTTATAGATATTAATTTTGTCTCTGCATTGATCTAATGAAAGTTCCTTCGCTATTATTATACCTCGCCAGACTCCATCAATTATTCCAACAACACCAAAAAATAATGCGCAAATTACGGAGACAGCGGGCATCACAGTGACAGCCATTATACATCTAGTTACTTTTGAATTTTCAATCATGCTGTCATACATGTTTTTGTATAGAAGGCATGAGTAAAATAAAGTATTAGACACTGATATAGCGACTGCCATTAATGGGATTGCCACCAGACTTACAGCGACTTGAGCTACCAGTTTTACGATGCGATGCATTAAACTAGTCAAATGTGGACGATTACCCTTTAGCTGAGCATCCTGAAGAGTATTCGTTTCTCCTTTCGGTGGTGACGATTTTTCTGAAGAATCTGCAGAAGGAAATGGATGTGTTGCTGCTACCGTTGATTCAATCATTGTCAATTACTCCTCAAATGAATCATATTCACCTAATAAAAAATCAATCATGCATATCGTTTCCAATACAATGTAGAGTATTTTTTTAGTGAAAAGTTCAATGACATTGGATTAATAATTCTATATTCCTGAATGATTATTTAAGGTTTCCTGAAAACTGAGCCTTAGCCTTAGCCTTAGCCTTAGTAGATGCTATGTTAAGTTGTTATTATCTTGAGGTGGAAAACAGTTTGAGTTAAAAGTATTTAAACAGATGCTGTCGGAAGATTTTACTTGATACTCGTTGAGCTTTCCAATTTTATGGGTATGATGAACATCAGTGATGGTATCATTATGATGAAGCGAAACAGCTAC
>JAGLCE010000159.1 GCA_023146365.1 Endozoicomonadaceae bacterium | reverse complement strand
GCTTTAAGCTCCTTGGCTAATGAGAAAACATCTTTCATGTACTTTTACGGTCGTCTATGTGAGGATAAAAGAGCGTATAGACTACCCTGTATAGGCGTCATCTCATACCTCTGAATACCTTGCCAGATCTAGTCTTTATATTTTTTGTCCCGTACATAGATCTTTGGCATAATCCTCTCGCATTGAGTGTTAGTCGACAGTGTGATTCGCTTGCTATCCGTTTTAATCCATGACAATTTTATATCAAATCATACAATGGTAGACTAACAACATAAATAACCATTACAATTATAATATTCACAGCATCATTCTCATGGAAAATGAACAATGACAGAGTTAAAATGCCCTATGTACAAGGAATGTCCTTTTTTTAATGATGTATTGCCAGATATGCCATCAACCTCCAATTTAATGAAAAAAAACTACTGTGATGGAGATTTCAAGCGGTGTGCACGACACATGGTTACTACGACAGTCGGCAAGGAACATGTGCAAAAAACACTATTCCCCTCCAATGTAGAAGAGGCCAGTCAGATTATTGCTAACCATAAAAATGAGTAAAGCCCCTTTGGCACTTTGAAATCCACGTGCGCAATAAAACGAAGCGGGAATAGTTAGAATTAGCCACTGCCATACCGAACTTGCATCATTGACTTTGGCTTAGACTGACACCTTTGATGCCCAATGACGTTCAATAAAATAGAACAACAGATACCATTAAATAGAAAAATAGAGGAATGGCTGCCATGATTCTCGCATAGAGACACACTACAGATTAACCTTACCATAGGCAAACAGACGCACTTCAGATCTGTTCGACAGAATCCAGAAGACCCTCCCTCCCTCCCATTGTGCATGTGAAACGATCGCCTGACTCGCCTCATGATTTCGATTCCAGAGTAGCCAGCATTCACTATCTGGCGTAGCCATACCAAGACCCACCACAAGGCGAACCCTATGCCAAGATCACGTAGAATGAGTCACCCGCGCCCTTCCCTGCTTGATGATTAACCCGCGTTCTGATTGACTGATTGACCAAGAGCGCCATCATACTTGTCGAGCCGATTACCAGAGATCATAGCCACCACGTCATTCACGTAAGCTTCGCCTCCCCCGTTGTGTCAACCAACAACCTGCTAACCTAAAGCCCTTTCGATGCCAAGGACAAAATCCAGAGAACGTTACCGTTTATACTTCAGAATTATCTTGAATTGGTTGACTGGATTGGAATAATAGTCAGAGCTAATAAAAAAGGTGTTATTTCAGATAGTATCCCCTATTTTTCAGAGGTGTGCCATAGATTCCGATGATGAATGGTTAAAAACAATGAGCTTTAATAATCGTTTTTATCGAGCAATTGGCAGATTACAATCTAATTTACAGTCTCTTTTTCTTCTATACCATTAACCTACTAATTCAACGATCTCGCACTAATGACTGAAATACGCGCATATAAAAAACAATATTAATTAACCACATTGTTATAGATAATTTATAAACTTAAACATTATAATGGAGTAATATTGTTAAACAATAGGAATACAGGTTAATAGTTATGCAACAGTCAATTGACACAAAACAAAATACTCAATCAATCATTGATAAGAATTACCGATCTCATCTGATTGCTAAAGTACCGTGGCAAGCTACTAGTTACTTTAAGTGTAGAAGATGTAAAAAAACTTCCTTTCTAGCATCTGGGTTTAAAAAAATCGGCCCATGCTACACAAAAGTTCAGTCGCAGTTCATTACTGAAAGAGACGTCAAACATATGAGGTTATCAGTGGGTCTTAACTCAAAATCCAGATTAATAGAAAAAAATACAATAGAAATCACCTACACTTCATGTTGTCCAGGGTGTGGCCTCAGTAATTTCAAAAATCCCTCTGAATTATATAAGCACCATAAACAAAAAGAGCAAAAAAACATTTATTTTAGATACAAATGTACGTCATGTTATTTTTCCTGCAATGACAAGAATGCATTCGAAGAACATAAAACAAATGTAAGTAAAAAAAATAACTATGTCATCACACGACATCTCGATTGTGATAGATTACTATCTCAAGAAGAATATGATGATGATATAGGCAACGAGTGCGAGAAACTCTTGGCATCTATTGCCGAGCGCAAACCAGAGCAAGCAGCACTTTACACTCCACATGAATCCGTGACTTCAAAGCAAAAA
>JAGLCE010000158.1 GCA_023146365.1 Endozoicomonadaceae bacterium | reverse complement strand
TTCGTTATCTCATTTTAAATAGTTTCTCTACTACTACTACTACTACTACTACTACTACTACTACTACTACTACTACTTTACTACTAACTGATGAAGCAGTTCATATTGATTATTTACTGCTGTTGAATGAAAGGCTGTTTATACTATTTACTTTATAATTAAGCTTTATAATTAAGCTTTATAATTAAGCTTTATAATTAAGCTTTATAATTAAGCTTTATAATTAAGCTTTATAATTAAGCTTTATAATTAAGCTTTATAATAAGCTTTATAATAAGTTTTATAATAAGCTTTATAAATAGCTAGTCGTAACCTACGTCCTTATTGAATTATCTGGTTGTAGTTATATTGTTTTTGATTATTTATTTATTTATTTAATGAATTATTTTGATTTTGGCTACTCTCATTATATATAAGGCTTTAATAAATTTACACTAATCAAAAGGAATTGCAATATGAAATTAATAAAAATGTCGTTATTGGCTTTATCTATATCGGTATGCGGTTTTTCAATCGCTAGTGCTCCAGAATCGAGGTTTGATGGATTTTCTTATGAAACAGACCGTTCTGTTGTGGCTACAGAGTTAAAGGCTAACGCTGAATGGGTTGATGGCATGATGGTCGACCGTCAGGGTAGTAAGCCTGATTCAAATATGACAGCATTAGGACTGCATCAGAATGTTAAGAATTCTTCGTGTTATCTAGTTTCTCCACTATCTGGATTAACAGAAACAGATTGTACAGAAGATTCGATAAATTTGGAACATAAGGTGCACGGGATTCAAAAA
The DNA here is from genome assembly GCA_023146365.1 of Endozoicomonadaceae bacterium. Taxonomy (GTDB): domain Bacteria; phylum Pseudomonadota; class Gammaproteobacteria; order Pseudomonadales; family Endozoicomonadaceae; genus Kistimonas. The sequence continues at coordinate 10,584 of JAGLCE010000158.1, read as the reverse complement.
AATGCTGTTGTTCCAAAACATATCGAAATAACCGCAAACTGGTTAAAAGATACCATTGATATTTCTGGGAGTGAGAATATTCTCGGTGATAATGTGATTCTTTCTGTTAACAGTGATAAGACCGTTATTTCAATACCGGTTGTGGAAGCTAATGATTCAGATCTTATGTATTATGGCGCAACATTAATTACTCCTGGCAGTAATGTTGTTTTTCCTAATCAAAGCTATCCAATCTGGGCAATGGAGCTTGGAAAATATTATGTGGATAACTATCTGATGACGGAAGCAGGAAAAGGATTTTATCTTGAATACCATTATGACCGTCCGCATTGGCATCAGCCTATGTCAGAGGATGCAGATGGTTTTTATTTGCTGGCTAAAGATGCCGGTACTAATGAGAAAGGTGAGACTATTTATCACTTAACTGGTTTCAAAATTCCTTACGGTAAAGCGGTTTATTCAAAAATGGGCGCTATTCATGCCGATGCAGGACTGACGGGTCATCGATGGGTAGTCGGTTATAGTGATTCAGTTGATTTCTCTACAGCGCTGGTACGTAATCGTAATGGAGAGATGATTCGATTTAAAGGACCTGTACAGACAGAAGAGTGATATTGTAGCTAAATAAATCTGGTAAAAACACATTAAAAGGGGGCATTCGCTCCCTTTTAATGTGTTAATTATGTCAATAACCTTCCTCAAAAATAGTGCGAATTCTTTCTGCTAGCGCTAAAAGACAATCGATAACTTTCAAAATAGTCTCTGTTTCATTGAAATCTATTGTGTCTGTCGTCAGAATAATGCGGTATCGGTGTATAACAGCGATGCGTGATGTTTGCCGCTTATACTGCGACACCGCTTTATCTCACAGGATTTCTGGCGTTGTTTTCCCTCTATATCCCTGAGTTGTTTCGGTATTCTTCTGGGCGTCAGCTATGCGGTTTACCTGCTGTTTATCGGTATTCCCCATGTAATGCATATTCCGTTGGGGTGGGGCTTCCTGTTTGCGTGCGCCATTGTTTGTGCGGGAATGGTGGTGCTGGTATCCATTAAAGTGATTATTGCATTATTGTTGGACGTGGGTTTTGGACCCATATTTGTAGATGGATAGTGGTGTCAGTCGTTGCCATGATCACCTTGCTCTTGTTGTTTCAGCTGTTGAACCCAGCGAAAGACTTCAGCGACAGGCGCTATTAATTCTGATGGGATAAAAACACCGGGTTCGGTTTGGCTGAATAGGGCACGCGCCAGTGGCACATTCTCCATGACCGGAATACCGTTTTCCTCAGCGATCTTAAGAATAAATTTGGCCTGTTCACGTTTGCCTACGGATGTGACCATCGGCAACGGGGTTTTTTCCCTGTCATAATAAAGCCCGACGGCGATATGAGTCGGGTTTTTGATAACAACATCTGATTTCTTTACAGCTCCATCGGAATTGAGGATCTCGTGGTGAATCTCTTTTCGCTTTTGTTTGATTTCTGGATTACCGTCACTCTCTTTGTGTTCTCTCTTTACTTCATCTTTGGTCATTTTCTGGTCTTTGTTGAAATTCCATTTTTCAAACATAAAGTCGGCAATAGAAATGACGAGGAAGGCGACCAAGGCAAATAACAACAGCTTTTTCATTAGCGCAGCGAGTAGCGGATATATGCAGAATGAACCGCACCAAGGCAGATTGACCAAGTCTGGCAGGCTGCTTTTAATCACGTGATAAACGACGAGAGATAGAAAAACGATCTTGATGATGGATTTAAACAGTTCAACGAGGTTTTTAATGGCAAAAATTTTCTTGGCGCCTGCTATCGGACTAATTTTCTTGATATCCGGTTTGAGAGACTCAAAGGCAATCAGGAAGCCAAACTGTACGACATTCCCCATAATTGCAGTAAAAGCGGCAACCACAACCAATGGTATAATAATTTGCATCATTCTAGAGAGCAATCCTTCAATGGTCAGTCGAAAGGCCTCATGGAAATCCAAGTGGTAAAACTCTGCGGGGAGTAGCAGAATTTCCTGAAACAGCATCAGAAACCTGTCGCTCATTGCCCATATAAGGATAACCACGGCCAGAAGGCCGGCGGTGGAGGAGACCTCCTTGCTTTTGGCCACTTGGCCTTTTTTTCGGGCATCGCGGAGTTTTTTTGGGGTGGGGTCTTCTGTCTTTTCTCCGCTGCTACCACTCATACCAATAGAGCTCCAAGTTGTCTGAAGAGTAAGGGGATGTTTTCTGCTTGCCCAATGCCGAGTGTCATGATGGTTGTAATGCAGACCACCAGTAGTGCTAGCGCCACGGCACTCTTGATCGGCATAGCCAGAATAAATACGTTGAGCTGGGGTGCTGAACGGCTAATTAGAGCAATTCCGAATTCCGCAATGAACATGCTAATAGAGATTGGGGCTGCCAGCCAGATCGCGAGTGTGATGATTTGGTCAAATTGTCCGAGGAAAAAACGGATTGCCGACTGGTTCAATACTGGATAAAAACTGAATAGCGGCCAAACTTCATAACTGTGGAAAACATTTTGCAAAAGAATTAAAAAGACGCCACTGATCAGATAGAGGGTAAAAAAAGTTTGAGCGAACAATATACCCATAGGCGATGACTCAGAGCCGGTCATAGCATTTTGGCTGCTGGCCATGGAGGCACCACGCTGGTTATCAATGAAAAAACCGGTAGCTTCTATGGCCCAGAACGGAACCGTAGAGACAAAACCGATCAGCATGCCGATCAATGCCTCTTTAAAGATCAGCGCCAGCAGAACCCACATGCCGGGTGAAAGATCCGGCTGATGTTGTGACACCACTGGTAAGAGAAAAATAGCCAGACCGCCGACCACGCCGTTGCGGATCATGGCACTGCCGAGAGATTTGGCGTTCAGCATGGGAATAACCGTGAACATCGCCGTCATCCGAATCATTGTCATGGAATAGAGAAAAAAGTATTCCTTGATGGTATCGATCAAATCCAGTGGCATCAGCGTATTCCGGGAATCTGGTTCATGACAGCTGTGGCAAAGTTAAATATTTCAATCCCTATCCAGCGTGATGTCAGGAAAATACTGATCACCACGCAGACCAGTTTAAAGGCGAAGGGAAGAGTCTGTTCCTGAATCTGTGTCAGCGCTTGCATCAAGCTAATGAGCAGACCAATGCCAGCAGCGGCGATAATAGGCGGCATGGACAGAACTAGAATCAGCATCAGAGCTTCAGAAGTAAGGTTGAGAATGTTTGCATTGACCATAGCATTGTTCCTATGCCGGATTAGGCGTAACCCATTACTAAACCGTGAATCAGCTTGGTCCAACCATCTAGCATGACAAACAACAGTAGCTTGAACGGCAGTGAAATGGTCATGGGGGATACCATCATCATACCCATCGCCAGAAGAATATTGGAAACAATCAGATCAATTACGATAAACGGTAGGTACAACAGAAAACCGATCTGAAATGCTTTAGTCAACTCGCTGATGGCAAAGGCAGGCACTAGTACCATAAGACTGTTAGTGGAAATCTCATCATGATAATCAGGTGGCCAGAGCGCCTTGGCGCTTTTGATGAAAAAGACTCGTTCCCGCTCGTTGGTGTTCTTGGTTAGAAAATTACGGTAGGGCTCAATAGCATCCTCAATTGTCTCGCGCCAGCTATCGTCTTTAAGGCTGACCTCCCGATCCTTGATAATCTCATAAATATCCATGCCAACTGGCGCCATGATGTAAATTGTTAGGATGATAGACAGGGCATTCAACGCCATATTGGGGGGGATCTGCTGTAGGCCAGTTGCATTTCGCAATATGCCAAAAACGACCACCAGCTTCAAGAATGATGTACCCAAAATGGAGACAAAGGGCACTAGCGACATCATCGCTAGTGGAAAAATAAGGTAAAACGGAGTTGTGAGATCTAAATCCATGCGTGCGAGTCTCCGGTGGCCGCTCATTACAGCATTCGAACGATCCGCGCGCCCAGTTGGTTGTTGATTTGAACCAGTTCGCATTCTGCGAATGGTTTTCCGTTAGCTTTCACTGTCACAGGGCTGGACATATCCCGATTCAATGTAAAGGTGAAGCCTGGCTGAAGCTGTCTCGCCTCGCCAAGCGTTAGTTCCTGATGGCCGACATCAAATATCAAGCGCACTGGGATATGATCGATATCTCGCTCGTTGGCTGTCTGGCCTTCATGGAGCTCCTGATCATCTTCTTCGGGGGCGTTATTCTCATCGAACTCATCGTTCTCATCGAACTCATCACTCATGTGATTCTCCACGGTATCTTCTAGAATGATTTGGGTTTGATCGATACGACCGAGAAACCCATTATTAGGCGAGATTCGTACAAAAAGGTGTGTTTTATCTAGGTAATAACAGTGGTCAAATAGTAGTACATCGCCGGTAGCTAGTTGACGAAGCTGTAAACTAGATATCACGGAGTATCCGACTTCCAAGGATAGTGGGCAGTTAAGTGAGTCAGGGAGATAACCCTCAGCCATTTCATTGAGCGTAGAGAGCCATTGCTTTGTCTGGTTGTTGATCGACATCAGAGCGCTGACGTTCTGATTTTCAGTGCTGATTATCAACTCGACGCCACTTGGTAGCTCTTCCGATGAGTTGAAACGGCAGGCATGGGTCAACTGAATGTCGGTCTGTAGCAGGGAGCGTAAGTCTGCCAGCAATTGATCCGTGATCATGGCAATCGTACCAAGCAGCAATTCTTCCGGTAGCTTTTCGGCGATGTCACCTAGTAAGCTTTTGCCCAATTCCACATCACCGAACATTGTACTGTTGGCATAAATAACGGTGTTCATGCTGTCAATGGAGAAAGTAAGTTTCAGGTTATATTTGCGACTTAAGAGCAGGGGGCTCAGCGTAATCCAGCACTCTTTAGACGCTAGCTGTGAATATAAGGAGGGCGGCTGACCGCAAACCAAGTTGTTCAGCAGGGCCTGTTCATGGGCCAGTTCTATACAGCACAGGGGCTTGATTGCCATGATTCATACTATCCGCTATTGTTCGGCGTCATCTTCTGACGGATCATCCCCGACATACTGATTCCGAGAGCGACCGTCCTGATCGGGATTATCGTTATTCTGACGCTGGATGTTGACTGTAACACTGTCACCAAACTTCTTGTTCAGTGTCTCAGCCAACGATTGTTCGCCTTTACTGAGAAAATTTAATGACTCGGCAGAAGTGGTCGTGAAGGTGATCTTGATTTTACCATTTTCTCGGAGAAACATAACTTCAGTACCGGGCAATATGTTGTTATTCAATTTGATGTTAACGGATTTAACATCGCCGGCGGTCTGAATCTGAATCCGGTCAACGATCTTCTCAATTTTGTCGATAGTCTCCTGAGTACTAACACTCTGAACTTCGGCTGTTTTGGCTGAGCTGATTTCTGGGCCCTTAGCTATCTGTCCACTCTGCCCTCGATCATTATGAAATAAGCGAACTAAATCCTCGGGTGAATTACTTTTTGCCTTTTCTTGCTTTGCCTTGTGCTCAGCAGTCTGTTTTTTGATGTTTTTCTGCTCTACTTCCTTTTTGTTTGTATCTTTCAATGCTTTCTTTTTGTTTTTATCCCCACTCATGATTTTCTCGAAATCGGCACTGTCTTTCGAGTCGACATCGGCCGAGTCTGATTCGTTAGCTGTCTGGTTGTCGATAGACTTTACAGATGCTGCTGACGTACTATTGATACTCATGTTCTGCTCCCAGTCTTACTGTCAGGAATTGGCTATATTGTTAATCTCTGTTTCTGGGGATGAATTCTTCGAGTTCTTGCTCTTCCAAAAAGTTCTTTCTTTTTGCCTCTTCTTCATCCAATACCTTGGTGAATTCCTCAAATTTCATTACGGCTTGCATGGCCAGCTGGAAATTCTTCTGAGCCTCTTCCAGCTCTGTTTCGACTTCTTTAACTCGGGATTCTGCTGTTCTGATCGCCTCTTCGAGAACGAGATCATGTTCCCTCATTTTGGCGATGCGCATCTTCAGAAAGTCCAAGTCGTGCTGATGAACGTGTGCATTTATAATGTTGTCGTAAAGAGTCTTCTCTTCTTGACTGCGCCACTCTTTATAAGTGCTCAGTTCTTCTGTTTTATTGTCGACTTCAATAATAGCTTGCTCCAGACGATAACGGGCTTTCGTAACTTCATCTTGGGCAGATTTTTCGCGAATACGCTTGATACGAAGGAGATCATGTAACATTAGCGAACCAATTGCAGCATATGTTGTAGGGTGTCGTCGAACTCTGTGAGCTCGTCTGTTTTCTGTTGCAGAAATTGACGAATATTGTCAATCTTGGCTAGTGCCTCATCTGCCACTTTATCTGAGCCCTGACGATATTCGCCGACTTTAACCAGTAGTTCTATATCTTCATACTTAGCCATTAATTCTCTGAGTCGTCCGGCTGCCTCCAAGTGCTCTTTCGGAACAATGTTATTCATAACTCGGCTTGCACTGGCCAGTACGTCAATCGCAGGATAATGATTGGATGATGCCAATTTGCGGGACAGTATAATGTGGCCGTCCAGAATAGAGCGAGTTTCATCGGCGACCGGCTCCGTCATATCGTCGCCTTCCACCAGTACAGTGTAAAGTGCAGTGATGGATCCAGTGGCTGAACTAGACATTCCAGTCCGCTCCATTAGGCCAGGCAGTGTGGCGAATACCGAAGGTGGGAAGCCTCGTCGAGTTGGCGGTTCTCCCGCTGACAGGCCGATTTCACGCTGAGCCCGAGCAAAACGAGTGACAGAATCCATCAGGAATAGCACTTTTTTGCCTTGATCCCTGAAATACTCCGCCACGGCAGTGGCGGTATAGGCTGCCTTGGCTCGTTCCATTGAAGATTTGTCTGAAGTTGCAACAATAGTGACGGATTTTTTGATCCCTTCGGGCCCCAAGTCATGTTCTAGAAATTCTCGCAGTTCTCGTCCCCGTTCGCCGATCAGCGCCAGTACCGTCAAATCGACTTCGGCGCCTTTCACCAGCATCGATAGCAGGGTCGACTTACCACCGCCGGCCGCAGCGAAGATCCCCATTCGCTGGCCTTCTCCGCAGGTCAGCAATCCATCAATGGCTCGGAGGCCAAGAGGGAGAGGGTGATCAATCAACCTTCGGGTGAGTGGGTCCGGCGCACCTGCATAAGTCGGATACCAAGCTTCCGGCTTACTGTCATCATCGGGGTCTTCATGAAGGGGCTTACCCATGCCGTTCAGAACCTTGCCGAGTAGGTGTGGCCCAACTCCGACATGGTGAACGTGACCGGTCGGAATGACTTCGGTATTGGAGGAAATGCCTAGCATTCCTCCCAGTGGGGTCAGTACGGCATCATAACCTTGGAAACCGACGACCTCGGCAAAACCGACCTCATCTTCTCCCGGAGTTACCAGCTCACACAGCTCACCGATCTTGGCGCCAGCGACGGCTGCCTTGATGATCATGCCTTGAACTTCGGTGACACGTCCGCGGATATCCACTAGACGACTGCCGTCGACAACGGTCTGTAGGGCTTCTGTTAGGTATCCTAGGGCATCATTATCGCTCACAGGACAGGCTCCTCGATCTGATCGGCGAAGAAGAAGGTTATAAAGTATCAAAAATCTCTGATTGTAGCGCATCGAACGAACAACGATAGGGTTTACGGTAATCAAAATAAAAACGCCGAGATAACGACGCTTTTGTTGTTCTTACCGATCATGTGTCAATTATTAGACCATGATACCCATATCATCACCGGGTTGACCAGATGGTGGGCTGGGTAGCTCTCCTCCTGAACTTGTCTTGCCAGACAGGTCGATCGGAGTATCGCTTTGATTATCCACTTCTGCAATGCACCATTCCAGTGTGTTGACGAATTTTTCCAAGTTTGCTTCGAATGATCCGTAATCCAAGGAGCCTGGCATGGATTTTATCAGAAGAATTTCCGTTTTGTCATGGTTTAGCGCCAGAAAGGCACTTTGCATGCTGTGGTGCTGTAAATTAATAAACAGAAGTTTTTCAAACAGCTGAGCTTTGTCGGTATCGTGTGGGTCGGGGCGTTTGACGGACGAAACAAATACCATCGCCTCATCATCTTCAAGATACTCGATATTGACGATCATTGTGTCATCGAAACAAAGCCCGCAGGCACCGTGCTCATTGAGTTTCAATTCGCCTAGGCCGATGCCTTCAGCGAAGCGCTGCAGATTTTCTTCGACGTTTTGCCTGTGTGACATAGTGGTGAATCCTCCCTGAATTTAAATAATGTTGATGAATTTTTTCAGAACTTACAAGGTGTTAGAGTCAGTATCCCCAGTAAAAGTTCCAGCTTTTAGTTAGTTATAGCAGGAGTTAGTCTGTAAGGTTACATCATTATTGATAAAATAGGCACTAAAAACTTATTAATCAAGAATAATACTGGAGACTAGGTTATACAAGCTGAATAGTATTCAATATATAAATTTAGGGGGTAAAGGTGGTCGTTATAAGCCCAGTCCCATGGCAACCAGTTTTTTGATCACAAAACCCAGCACACCCAGTCCCAATACACCAAAAAGTACCATCGTGCCGAATTTGCCAGCATTGGAGTTTTTGGCCAGATCCCAGACGATAAATCCCATAAACAAAATAAGCCCCGGTAGCAAGATGGTTAACATCAGGTCATCGAAGGCAGCTAGATCCATATCCATTAACTGGTTCCGTTGTGGTGGCGTTTTTTGGTTGGACTGTATCCGTTGGAGTCAGTTATTTAACGGTTATAATTGGATAGAAGCGGTGGCCTGTTGTCAAATCGATCTATGGGGAGCCGGATTTGGCTCTAACCAGTATTAGGTCTTCCCGTTATTTTCACGAGAAACAGCGAAAACTGTGCTCTTAGCTATCAAAGTAGATACTCAGATGATGAGTGTTCTCATTGAAAGCCTGTTCATCCTGCATTTTTTCAGTTGGGGCGTTTGTCTGAGGATTGTTTATCTGTTCGCGACAGTCAGCCTGTGATTGCCATTCAGTCGATGAGTTTGCGTCGGTATTCTCTTACGGGTTCGCTGCTGGAAACTGCTCATGCTCGGGAGATGAATTTACCGGTGTCCGTATTGATCTTGATCTTCTCATATTGCTTGATATATTCTGGAATCTGCACCTTTATGACTGGTTGCCATACGGGCTAGATTGGTTCGGGCTGTGGCGGAGGAGCCTTTGATGGCGGGTGTGGTTTTGATCACTTTCATGATCACGGACCAGGCTATCATCAATCAATAGGGCGGTAATATCATCCTGTATGTAGGGCCGTTGTTCTTCCATATTCTCGGCACTGATACTGAATGTAGTTTTCTTGGTCCATAAATGTGTAGAAATAACCTTCCTTGTAGAGGGATGAAACTGATTTACGTATTATGCTGACATCAGTCAGCATATCGTTGCCAGTGAAGGTGCTTTCATATTTGCGACCACCGAGCACCTGATTGAAGCGTACTTTGTAGAGTATTTTTGCGCTTCGAGAGGGTGGGCTCTTGGGCTCGACGTTTTTGACCATAGACCATACATAGACCACATAATAGTAGTGACCATTGATTTCAGCAATACTGGCCTTTTTTAAGAGCGTTAGCGCTAAGCATTATCAGTAATTCATAGGAGAAAGGCAGTGATATGTTCAGACGGTATCAGTGTTCTTGCTGTTCCGGTTGTACGAAAATCTGGTGTGGTACAGAGGTGCCATCCGAGTTTTTGTCAGGTTGATCTAGATTCAGACTGTGTACTCGCTTGCGGATAATACAGATAAAACCAGCATAACGCTGCTCACCAGTTGTAGTGAATTCAAAGCGATATTCTCGACGCAACACGAGTATTCCGCTGCTTGTCCGGATCAGTCGGCTGCGCTGTCGTTCGACCGTCTGATCGAGCAGTTGAAGGCCGAGTTCTCGGCAAGTTTTTCGACACTGGCACAGTGCGATTTCGTGAGCCATGGCTGTGTCCTGCCAATACCAGATACCGAAGATCAGCAACAGTAATGCAATAAGTCCACTCATGGTTTCGTATTGTATGAAAAGAGGTGAGTTTTCGGTAGCAGTGATCTGAAAAAAAATGACGATACGGTTTTCTACATATTGACTCAAGCACCGTGTGTCCCTATAGTTTGCATCCCGTAAGACAGTGCGCTCGTAGCTCAGCTGGATAGAGTACCTGGCTACGAACCAGGTGGTCGGAGGTTCGAATCCTCCCGAGCGCACCAATTCATCCTGCATTGTTTCAAGCAGTAATGGATGAAATTGTACTGTTTGTGCGTCCGTAGCTCAGCTGGATAGAGTACCTGGCTACGAACTAGATGGTCGGAGGTTCGAATCCTCCCGGACGCACCATTTTCTGAAAATCATCAACCTTGCAGGAGTTATTGTCACAGTCTTGTTATGTGTTCGTAGCTTAGTGGGGTATAGTGATTGGCTTCGAACTAGGCAGTTGGAGGCTTGAATTCCCATGAGTGAAGCAGTTTTCAACTGTTTTGAATAGCGAAATTGCACAGAGTTATTCTTAAAATAAAAGTTAGACATTTCTGTTTGTATTTAGTTTATTTGATGTATTTAGTTTATTTGATGTATTTGATGTATTTGA